>JBFLZD010000003.1 GCA_040756435.1 Spirochaetota bacterium
TAAACATTATTTTAAAGATTTTATTTATATTGTAACCTAATTTAATTATAGATATTAAATTATTAATGTATATATTTATTTATATGTTATTTTATACTATTTAATTTTCAAAATTTATGGTCATTCATTAATTTTTTATTGACATTTTTTACACTTTAATGCATTGTTACAAAAATATTGAAAATAAATTTTATGGAGGTTTTTTATGGCTAAGTTAGACAAAAACAGACTTATCTTTGGGTTACTACTTATTATTCTTATAGCTATTGGTGAAATAATTTTCCATGTTCTTCATGTCCCTGCCTGGCCTGCATTTTTGATTATGATCTTTTTCTTCATGGCACATATGGATAAAAAGCAGGCTCCTAATATGTTAGTTGGCGGTGCATTTGGTATATTGATGATAATTGCAGCAAAAATAATTGTTACAACACTTGTTGGCGCCGGATTAGATCAATTTGTAGCATTTCTGATATTCGTCCTTGTATTTGTATATTGTATAGTTGCTTTAGGGGAAATATTGCCAATATTATTCAATAATTATGCTTTCATGGCTTTGCTTTTTACAGCAACGTACATGCAAACGCCTAATCCTCAAAACCCATTTATCTTAACTGCAATATTATTAATTGGAGGAGGAATTTTCATCATAGGTATACTTGGAATAGTAAAATTATTGATGAAATTAGCTTCCCCTAAATGAACACGATTAATTAATATCTTTTTTATTTAAGGAGGGATTTGTATTTAATTGAACGCCCTCCTTAAAACTTCAAAACTTACATCTTATTCCCGTGGAAATAGTTATTAAAATAAATTTTAATTTTACAGGAGGAAAGTATATGAGCAAAAAAACTATCTCATATAAAGACAAACCATGGTTAAAATTTTATGATAAAGGAGTACCTGCCACTATTGATTTTGTGGACTGTACTTTAAATGATTATTTTAATGAAGCTATAAATAAATATTCTGAAAGAGTAGCGTTTGTATCGCAGGGATATGAAATGACATATAAAGAACTTGGAGAAGTTGTCAATAGATTTGCTACCTGCCTTGCTGATTTTGGTATACAAAAAGGCGACCGTGTTGCTATTCATTTGCCAAATATTCTTCATTGTGTAGCTGCCTACTATGCTGTCATTAAGATTGGCGGCATAGTAGTCATGCATAATCCGTTATACTCCCCTGCTGAGCTTGAATATCAATTTAACGATTCAGGGACAAAAGTTGTAGTTACTCTAGACCTTTTTGGGAATACAATTATTGATTTAAGGCCAAAAACACAGGTTAAGCAGATCGTTTGTGTCTCTTTACGGGATTACCTCCCTTCAAATGTTGACCCTAATACCATACTATCTGTAGAACCAAAACAAGCAGAAGATGTTTATAAGTGGAAAGATATTATGGATAAATATCCGGCACAACCCCCAAAAGTAACTGTAACAACTGAGGATATTGCTCAATTACAATATACAGGGGGAACAACAGGAGTTTCAAAAGGTGCGATGCTAACTCATAGCAACCTGACAAAACAGTTACAACAAATTGACGCCTGGGACACAACCATTCACAGAGGTGATGAAATGACCATGGTAGGCGCATTACCATTTTTTCACGTTTATGGATTATCAACTGTTATGAATTTAAATATTTATGATGGATTTAAAACAATTCTTACTGGTAGACCGACACCTGAAGCACTTATGGAAATTATTCAAAAATATCGACCACAAATTGCATGCCTTGTCCCCACAATGTATATTGGAATGCTCAATCACCCAGATTTTGAAAAATTAGATCTTACATGTGTTAAGCGATTGATGTGCGGAAGCGCACCACTACCATTAGAAGTAATAAAAGCATATGAAGAAAAAGCTGGTGTGCATATTAATGAGGGATATGGATTAACCGAAGCATCACCAGTTACACACTCAAATCCTTATGGAACTGTACAAAAATCCGGTAGCATAGGTGTTCCTTATCCCAGTACAGAAGTTAGAATTGTTGACCTTGAAACAGGAGAAAATGATGTACCCGTTGGTCAGCCAGGTGAAATGATTATTAAAGGCCCTCAAATAATGAAAGGATACTGGAATAGGCCGGATGAAACATCCAAAACCATACGGAATGGATGGCTATACACCGGTGATATCGCAATTATGGATGAGGATGGATATTTCTTTATTGTTGATAGGAAAAAAGATATGGTAATATCAGGTGGCTATAATGTTTATCCGCGTGAGATTGATGAAGTTTTATATACTCATCCCAAGGTTCTGGAAGCTTGCTGTATAGGGATACCACATCCTACAAGAGGTGAGCAAATAAAAGCATTTGTAGTTCTTAAAGAAGGCGAAACAGCTACTGAAAAAGAAATAATTGATTACTGTGCAACAAAATTAGCCAAATATAAATTACCAACAATAGTTGAATTTAGAACAGAATTACCCAAAAGTAATGTTGGAAAAATATTACGTAAAGTTCTTAGAGAGGAGGAAATGCAGAAGATTAAATGATAAAGAAGTACTAAAACCAAATAATCGAATAATTCAGGCCACCAATTCTGTATAATGAGTGCTGGCATTACAGTGTTGTTTAAACCAGCACTCATTAATATACCTTTATTTGCCACTTTTATTCTCTACAATTTATACTTATCTTAACCTATTATTTTTGTAAAATATATTACATTGCCAATCATTTAATCATTTATAGCAAGGAGGAAAGATTATGTTAGAAAGAACCAAAATTCCAAGAAATGACAATAATGACTATACTATAGAAATGGCAAAACTACGTCAAAATTTCATCACAACAATGACAGGAACAGAATTACATCATGTTAGTTCATTTTCCTTTGATCCAAAAGTTCTTCCGGGAAACATTGAACATTTTACTGGTGTAGCCCAGGTCCCTATTGGAATAGCAGGACCACTCTTAATACATGGTGAACATGCCAATGGCGAATTTTATGTTCCGTTAGCAACTACCGAAGGCACATTAGTTGCCAGTTATAACCGAGGCATGAAATTATTTTATGAAGCCGGTGGAATTATTACAACAGTAAGTGATGATTCTATGCAAAGAGCCCCTGTCTTTGTTTTTGAAAATGCTATCTTAGCTCGAAATTTTGGAGAATGGATTGATGAACATTTTTATGATATTAAAGAACAGGCAGAAAGTACTACTAAAACAGGTAAATTAAAGAAAATTGAAAAATTCCATGTTGGTAATATGATGTTTTTACGCTTCAATTTTTCAACCGGTGATGCAGCTGGTCAAAATATGGTGGGGAAAGCAACATGGGTAGCCTGTAATTGGATAATGAAAAACAACTCTACGATTAAACGATATACTCTCTCTGGTAATATTGATACCGATAAAAAATATTCTCACCTTAATACTTTAAGTACGCGAGGCAAAAGAGTTACAGCAGAAATAACAATTCCCAGAAAATTATTTATCGATTTTATGAAACTCCCACCGGAAGCTGTAGTAAAAATGAGATATACAACTACACTGGGAGCATTTATTTCTGGGGCCAATAACAACGGCCTTCATTCTGCCAATGCTATTACAGCTATTTTTATTGCCACTGGTCAGGATGTTGCAAATATTGCAGAATCATCATCTGCTATAGCCTATGCAGAAGTAACTGAAAATGGGGATTATTATTATTTTATAACATTACCTTCGCTTATAATTGCAACGTACGGTGGCGGAACAGGGTTGCCAACTCAAAAAGAATGCCTTGAAATCTTGGGTTGTTATGGTGCTGGTAAAGTATATAAATTTGCAGAAATTATTGCGGCAACAGTTTTATGTGGCGAATTTTCACTGGCAACAGCAGTGATTTCAGGAGGAGAATGGGTTTCCAGTCATGAAAAATTAGGAAGGAATAGATAAGTTTTATAATTCATCCGTTTTATTTTCATTCAACATCTTCTCCCGTAATTGGCACATCTTTTCATAATCAAAATAATATTTTTTTGATTCATAAATTTTTCTAAATTTAGTTTTGTATTTTTTTGAATCGAAATATTCCTTCATACGTTTTGATACAGGAAATATTTGTTCAGAAGGATCATAAACCTGGGGGGTATTGGTGTTTTTATCAATGATAGTCCCAGTAATCATACCCCAAGACATATCTGAAAGCGAATAACCTTTAATATCTCGCAGGATAGCTCTTAATATTGCTTCATGACTGGGATTAAAAAACTTGAATTTTCGTGAATACATTACTGCACCATGAAAATGATCAGGAACATCCATGAAACCATCTTTCACTACCTGTTCACCAACAATGTACATTAACTCCATCATATAATTTAAGCTTCCCAGTCCAGGCTTTGATTGACCAGGCAGTTGTGGTTTATCAGGGTCAAAAGTTGCTTTAGGATTTTGAGCAGAAAGCCATTCGATTACAACCATATCCAATGACGTTGGAGCATCATATTCCTCACAAAACCTCTTTTGTGGCATAAAACGAGATTCAGAAACTCTTAAATCTATTAATAGATGTTCAGGATCCATCTTTTCATAATATATTTTTAAATAATGTATTTGAGCATCGTCTTTATCTATATCAATTTCAATATTATCAAATCCTAATCTCAGTAGATGGTCGACCAAACCAACTGTTTTAATCATTCCATAAAGAGTATCTGCATCCAACCTGTTTAAAAATAAATTCTTATTTTGACTGCTTAAAGCAAAATATCCAAAACTCCCTTCAAGATCTAGTGTTCCAAAATTTTTTGAAAGTGTTTTCCCAGAATCGATTGGTTCAAAATATTTTAATATAGATTTTTTTTTAGGTTTTCTCACTCAAATTTTCTCCTTTCTTTTATTCTGACCACCGATCTGAATTGTACACCATTTTCACCTGTAATAAAAAATGATCTATATTTCTCAAATCAATTATAGGCACAACCATCATTCGTGCAAATTTATCATATTCGCGAACCTGTAATAATGCTTTTCTGTAATCATCATTTAATGTTTCACCAATAATTATAAGTCGTGCATTGGATTGTTGATAAAACTTTAAAAGTTCCTTTGGATCATTTACCGTAAAAACATCTTCAGTGGGAAGAAAGTCAGGTGAAATTTCTATTTTGCAATCTTTTTTTCGTGAAACTATCGCACTTACCAGGTCAGTATTTTTTTTAAATCTCTCAATATAGCTGGTTTCAGCATGCGGTTGCAGATTTACAAATATAATTATTCCATTTTCTGAGTTACGATAATATATTCGTTTATTCCTATCTAAAAGGCGTTTTACTTGATTCCACTGTTTATAATCGATTGCATCATTATGCTTGAAAACTGTAATTCTTTTCCCTGTATGCTGGTCATACGAATAAATATCTCCAATACAAATTAAATAACGTTTTCGTTTTGTTAATGTACTTACTCTATCGAGTGTCTCCAGCTTACGGTCAATAGTAATAAAATCAGCTGAAGCATAGGGTACACGATACTCAGCAGGAAATAGTGTGGATAATAAACTATAAACTATTTCATCATATTTTATTTCAATTGCTTCAACACCAGCCTGTTCAAATCTGTAAATATCATCAATAAATATTTGATCTGATTCATTATAGGTTTTTCCCTTTATTGTATAACTTTGTAAATATTTACAAATACAAGCGGGATTATTTTCTAAAATTTTTTTTATTTGTTCAATTTTTACTAGCATCTTCTTAATTTAACATAATTGCATTTTAAATACAATGAATACAATATTTTAACATTGAGTTAAATATTCTATTAAAATAAGTATAATAACTAAATATTCTTTTATTCAAGTATATTTTATGGGCACCTCTAAAAAACTGCTTTCTACCGAAATTATTCATATAATAAAAAGCAGTTTTACCTTATTATATTGTGCCCATAAGGGTACAACCAAAATAATAGTTTTTAGAAGTTCCTTTATTTATTCAATAAAAATTTAATTGAAATTATTGTACAAATTTATTATAATCGTATAGCTACTTAATTAATGACAATTTTAACATAATGTATACAATTACCCATTAAAATAGCGGGATTGGAGTCTTTAATTTCCTAATGTTTTATGAATAAATTCAGTTATAAATCAATAATATATTTATATAAACTCACTGCATTTTTAATTTTTGAGCTATCTATCTGCCCAATTTTTATTGAATCACGAAAAAGGGTTGAAATAGCTTCAATTTCCTTTTCTATAAATTTATTTTCCTCATACAAAAATAATACAATTAACCCTATCATTGGCCGGTAGTTTATACATGAATAAGATTTTAACTTATTTAATTTATTTGACAGGTACCTGAAAATACAATAAATGTATTGATCCTCATACTGTGATTTAATAATCACATATTTTACATAACAATTTGATCTGGCAATATAATAATAGTTTTCAAACACTTTAAAAACTTCATGAAAATAATTTGAGCCCAAAAAAAGCGAACCCTTATTTATGGCTAATGATAATTCAATCAAAGAAAATATTGTGGGGATACAATTACTATATAATTCATTAATAATTTTTTGATGAATTATAAATTTTTCATGCACCCTAATGAATATAACCGGGCAGAATATTTCTATAGCTGTTGGACATGGGATATTTAAATACGATATAACATTTTTAACCATGGGATATGTTGAAAATGCCCAGATTAAAGAACTCTGCTCTTCAAACAACTTTAACCGTTTTTCATATAATTTATCATTTTTTAAAGTTGTGATATCAATTATTACACCATCTGGTTGGCTGATAATTTTTTTATACAGATCATCTGATAAGGTTATAAAAAAATCTTTGAAAATGTTATCATTAAAGGAGTTGATCAAAATACCAAAGTAATTTTGCTTAAAATCATATTGAAATAATAAAGCCTCAACAAACCCTAAAGATTTAAGTTTTTTATTTAATTCTTCTCCTATAAATTGCAATGTATTTTCATACATTATTTCAGGACTAACAAATGTTATTGAATCATTAAATGACCTACTTAAAACAGTATAATATAACTTATGAAGGGAATAAAGCAAGCTATCAGGATTATCTATAGAATCCTGGGGTTTATGAATTACTTTAGCAACCAGTTCTTGAAATTCTGTGTTAAATGTTTTTTCTCGTATTTTTTGAATTTCATCATTGAATTCAATATTTTCCAAAGTACGCCTCACCACAAATCAGGATAAATCCAGCATTTTCTGCAGCGCTGTAAATGCTTTAATCCTGGTGTCCTCTTTTACAGTTACTATCGGTTGTTCATCTTGTAATGCTATTAAAATTTTTTCAAGGGTAATCTTCTTCATATTTGGGCATATAAAACCTTTTGAAGCAAGTATAAATTCTTTTTCTGGTGCAATTTTTTTCAATTTATGCAACATTCCTTCTTCTGTCCCAACAATAATTTGCTTATGAGGAATTGTATTAATATTTTTTACCATCTGTCCTGTTGACAAAACTTTATCGGCCATGTCAATGATTTCTGGCCTGCATTCAGGATGAACTATCACACAAGCTTGTGGATATTTTTGTTTTATAGCAATCAACTCTTCCTTTGTAAAACGATCGTGTGTTGGACAAAATCCTTTCCAGGGAATGATTTTTTTAGATGTAAATCGTTGAACATAATGAGCCAAATTTTTATCTGGAATAAATAAAATTGTATCATTATGTATCTTATTAATAATATTAACAGCATTTGCTGATGTTACACAAATGTCAGAAACAGCTTTAACTTCAGCAGAAGAATTAATATATGTTACAACCGCAGCATCAGGATTTTCTTCTTTCAACTTTAAAACATCTTCTGCTTCAGCCATATCCGCCATGGGACAACCTGCTGACAAATCAGGCAAAATTACTTTTTTTTGTGGCGATAGTATATATGCTGATTCTGCCATAAAATGAACACCACAGAATACTATAACATCAGCATCGTTATCAGCAGCAATGCGCGATAGTTCTAAGGAATCGCCTGTAAAATCTGCAATATCCTGAACCTCTGGATTTTGATAATTATGTGCAAGTATTAACGCTTTTTTTTGTCTTTTCAATTTCTCAATTTCTTTTATCAATACTACTCCCCTAAAAAAAATAGAATGTGTAATCAATACAATAACAAAGTGTGATATATAAAACTTCAAGGAAATTTTTTTAAAATGAATATGAAAGTGAAACACTCAGCAAGTGAGCAAAAAATGACTTTCCTGCCAGATCAGATCGTATATAGGGATTCATACCCTTATAGCCACTACCGTTGCTCCCACCATGTCCCCCACCTGTTGTTGATGTTAGAGAAGGAGGATTGTAATAATTTACATTATAGGCTATCATTATTTTTATAGTGTTATAGACTTTTTTACTCAAACCAAAATCAGCTCCATAGATTGTATAATCACCTGAATCAGTTCCAGCATTAATTCCAACCATATATACAGTTTGATCATCATACAAGGACATCCCTATTCTTACGACTTTTTTGTCATAGGTATAGTCCAGATTTGAAAAATTATTAGATAGATAATGATATTCCAATTCATAACCAATTATATCATTTAAATCATAACTTAATGAACCAATAAACGTATGATTAATTATATCAATATTAAAATTATAATCGTATTGTTTATCTTCTCTAGTATAATCTAAATCAATGGTTGCATTTCCAATATAAATGCTACCGTTTATTATATACATTTTGCTGTTAAATGAATTTTCACCTTTTGCTATTGAATACCCTCCGCCCAACTCCATAAATTCACCAATCGATAGTAAAGTTTTAATTTGTCCCAACCCTGTATTAATTTCAGCAAAGTTACCTGCACCATCGGTTATTTGTTGATGTATAGTATACATACCTGTTGCTTCAATTTCTAAAAAGCTCACTGCATACCCAATCCTGCCAAAAGGTTTATACGCAATGTTTGTATCAGAAATACCAGAAGAGTAAGTACTTTTAAATCCTATTGTTGTTTTAATTTTTTCAGCAAATACTGTAATAGGACAACATGTTATTATCAAAGAAGTTATAAAGATAATGATAAAATATTGCTTTTTATAACAATTCATACAATTCCCTCTTTAAAAAAATGTGATTATTTTTTTAATTATCTAAATTAACATTACCACTTGTTGGATAAATTTGTGAAAAATATTTTATTACCTATTGAGTGTTCCTCCAGCCCTGGGTACTATAGTATATATTTTTTCCATATTGTCACTTTTAAAATTCACAGCCCACTATCCTTTTACAAACAAAATAAGCCATGTCATCACGGCATGGCTTATTCAAATTATTGTACCAGATTAAATTCTTACTTAGTAGCACCTTTCTGTTCTTGTTTTGCTTCTTTTTTCTGTTCTTTTGCTTCTTTCTTTTCCTGTTTAGCTTCTTTCTTAGCTTCTTTCTTTTGTTCTTTTTCCTGTTTCTTTTCTTCTTTAGCCTGTGCTTTTTCTTCCTTCTTAGCTTCTTTCTTCTGTGTTTGTTCCTGCTTCTTTACTTCAGCTTTCTGCTGCACTTCGATTTTCTTTTCCTGACCAACATTCTTGGTTGCTTCTTTTGTCTGGACCTGTGTTTGTGCAAATACAGATGCTGCAAAAAGCAGTGATACTACTGTAGCCAACAACTTTTTCATATAACCCTCCTAGTAGAGTTTATTTAAAAATTTTGTTGATAAAAATTATTGTTTATCAACTCTTTGCAGTATAATACAATCTAACATATAAAAAACGGACAATATTTTTTAAAAAATTATGATTTCCCGTGAACAACTAATATCACTATATTCAACACATTATAAAGAAATTTTCAACTATATTTACCATCTTACTGGTTCTTTTGAAACTGCAGAGGACATCTTGCAGGAAACATTTATCAACATTATTGAATACTCTAAAAAAACAACAATACATCTTGATACCGCAAAATCCCTTTTATACAGAACTGCACATAATCTATCTATTAACTATCTCAAAAAAAATGAAAAAATCGATAGTTTAGATGATGATAATAACTACTTGCCAGTAAGAAATACTTTTGATGATGATGTAATTGCTGAAGAAATTCAAGAAGAAATTTTAAAGGCACTACACCAATTGGATGCTGTAAGCAGATCAATCTTTATCCTAAAAAGAGATAATAATTACACAAATGAAGAAATAGCAAAGCTTTTACATATATCTGAAAAAACAGTGAGACGAAAGTTGCAATCCACTTTATCGCAATTACTATTGCATTTAAAAAGTAAAGGGTTTTATGAAGAATGAGTATACTACTCAATGACCATCTAAAAAAGGTTAATATTTTTTCAAAGATTATGAAAAATTTACACTATCGTGTGTCCAAATTTTGTGATACAATTGTATTATAAATAAGGGTAAAATATATGTTATGAAGCATGTAGATGAACTAACATTACTTGCCATTGCAAAAAATAGTTTACGTGAAGATGATGCAAAAAATGCACTACTTCATGTTAAACAGTGTGGTCTATGCTCTAAAAAGTTACAGATGATCCAGGCTACTATCGCCCCACAAAAATTAATTGAACCTTCACGCGATATTTTATCTTCTATACTGGAATATCATTCTAAATCAGAATCAAAAAAAGAATCATTCTTTGATGGTCTTTTCAATTTTATACAAACATATAAACGGTCTCTGGCTTTCACTACTGGTATTGTAATTCTAAGTATTGCAGTTGTATTATTTAGCATTAAACCCAATTACAAATCCATTCCACATATATTGTATATTGCTGGTAAAACCAATAACATTGTCACCACCCAAACAATCAAAGAAGGCCACAGGATTTTATTAAACGAAAGCGATTCAGCTGTTCTGATTGCTAACAACGATATTAGGTTCATGTTGGCTGGTGCTGCTGATTTAACAGTTTCCAAGTCCCGATATAATACCACAGTAGAAAAAAAGAAATTCCAGTATATCTTAAGTAAAGGTATAGCAAACATAAAATCATATAGTCCGCATGACACCATGCAGTATGAAATAAAAACACCGGATGCCATTGTGCAGCCATTGGGAACAGAATTTTATATTAATGTATCACCAGAAGGTTCACACATTTACATTGTTGAAGGAGCTGTAAAGATACTTAATACCGTAACTAATGAAACAGTAGAAGCTGAAACAGGAAAATTATATACAATAAGTAAAAATGAAATTACCTCTTTTGATATTGAAAAATATGAACTCCAGTGGGTTAACGACATTGACGGATCATTTATGAATTTTTCGGATAATTTAGATTATGGTGAATATTCTGCAATCAATTCTAATATCAATGATAATACTGGCAAAGGAAGTTCTACTGAAAACAGGCCAAAAGATGTTACTTCACCTGACATGAATAAAGAAACCGAATCATTGAAAAATAAAAATGAAATTCTTGAAATGAAAGAATTACAGAACGAAATGCGACAATTGAAAAAAGAATCAAAGCATAAACAAGGGAAATGATAATGATGAGTATAATTCCGCCACCGAATGCAGCAGAATTATACTCAATGGTATATATAGCGTGGTATTAGTTAATTATTATTGCTTCATCTTCTGCATACGATTTTACTGATAGTGGAAGTGATTTTCCTTTCATCATATTAATCCTGATATCTTTTTCATACCACAAATCATTGAGCCATTGTTGAAATTTATTTTTGAATACAGGATCATCAACATAATCACCAACAAAATCATCAGTAACCGGTATTTCTTCAACGTGCACCTTTATTATATTAACCCTGCCACACAAAAAATCCCAGAATGACATTCTTCCCTGTGGATATACAATTGTAACATCCAGAATTGATGTAATCATATTCCCCATAGTTGAAAATACAAAGCCAATACCACCTGATTTTGGTTTTAAGAGATTTTTATATGGTGACTCCTGGTTTGCATGTTTTTCTGGTGTAAAGCGTGTTCCTTCTACAAAATTCATAATTGATACAGGAATATATTTAAATTTCTGGCATGCTTTTTTGGTAACCTCGATATCTTTTCCTTTGAGATGTGGATGCTTCAACAGGAATGATTGTGAATAGCGTCGCATAAATGGGAAATCAAGTGCCCACCAGGCAAGACCCAGTACAGGTACCCAGATTAATTCTTTCTTTAAAAAGAATTTTAAAAATGGTATTTTGCCAGTCAAAATTTTTTGCAATACAACAATGTCTGTCCATGATTGATGATTGGCAATAACTATATACCAGCTTTTCTTACTGAGATTTTCAATACCAGAAACATCCCAGGTAATGGATCGTGTTATTTTCAAACCAGCATTGTTGCAGTAAATCCAGCAACATGCAATAGTATCCAGTGATTTATTTATTAACGTACGCCATATTCTTATAGGTATAATTTTTAAAACTGCAATTGGAAATAAAAATGAAGCCCAGAAAAGTGTATTGAGTGCCAGTAAAAGTACAGTAGCAACTCCGGTGATGTTTTCCTTAAATTTTTTCATTAATCTTCTCCTGAAAAATTGAATTTTTTGATTATTATTTTTAACTAAACCTGGAAACTATTATCGTCTTCCGATTCCTATCAATCCTGTTCCAATACAATAGTGGATTAATATGATTGTTTATCTACTGACTTATAAATACAAGCCAACAACCCATTATAAAGACAACTGGAATCAGGAAATGGTTGCAAAATTATTTTTTAAAAAGAAATAATTTTGAACTGTGGGGTGGTAATTCAAAAGTCTTTGATTGGGACGGTGTTTGTATATTGTTTTCAATCACAAATATTTTAGAATAATTTTTTATTATTTCCTGTTCAAGTGTTGCTTCACAGGTAGTATCATCTACATTCAATACTACACCCAATCCTTTTGAATTATAGAATGAACGTATTGACCTCAATACATCATTACAATAAATATCTCCATCCTTTGCTATATCAAATAATGCAATTGCCTGTAATAGCATTTCACGTTCAGTTGCAGAATAATCAGGCAACCTATCGGATATTACAAGCATAGCACCAAGTGCTGCTATTACATTATACAACGTTTGTCGTTCTTCAGGTTTAAGTTTAGTTTTATGCTGGCGTATCATAAGGCAATCAGGATCGTTAACCCAAAAACGGTTATGCATAAATGAACGGTACACACTGCTACAAATAGCTGAACGTGTTGAAATCCCTGAATCACTGTTAAATAGCTTATCAAAAAATGTCCGACCCCACTGAGGTGCTACATCAGGACCAATACGCATTGCATCAACATACCCAATGCCTGCCTGTAATGGCATTCCACATCCCAGAACAAATGCATTACCACTTGCCTTCCGAATACGGGCAACCGCCTGTGCAAGCGCTTCATACCTTGAAATTGTCATATTGTGCCGCACCCCTGGTAGCGCTGCAGCATATATAAAATCTAACTTGAGGTACTCATACCCCCATTCATACAATAACGTATTAATAGTATCCTCAATCCAGCTTAATACCGCAGGCTGGGTCACATCAACAGTATAATAATAGCCACCCCATACAGGATTAAAACCAGCAATAACAGGTTTCCCGTTGCTATCTTTAAGAATCCAGGATTTATTCTCTTTAAAAATCCTTGAATCTTTTGAAACAATAAATGGCGAATACCATATCCCGGGTGTAAATCCATATCCTTTGATAGTATCAGCAATATACCGCATGGCAGCCGTAAATGATCCTTTAACAGTAGTCCATTCACCTATTGTAGTCTGATACCCATCATCTACCTGGATAAAATCAAATGGTATGGATTGTTCTTTAGCATATTTAGCATTAAGAAGTATTTCATCTTTGGTAATGGTACTATAGTAATAATACCAGGAACACCAGCCCTTGCGTATTTTTTTATTAAATTTTGGCGATAGTTCCTGTGCAATAATCTCTGCATAATATTGTAAAATCCGCCATGCATTTCCCTGTATAATACAAATCGCATCAAGTATGTAGTCTTCCTCAGCATCACAGAATCTATCAATATCCCATATAATGGACAACAATTTTGTGCGATAGTTATATTCAAAGGAAACAAACTGATGGAAATGCTTGTGTACGGGAAGCTGTCCAAAAACATAAGCTTCTTGCAGGTTACTATCGCCCATCACAAACAACATATCAGACTGAACTATTCCGCGGATACCTTTTGGCGGATTAGCTGCATTTTCTTGATTTGCGATGACAAATTGTGGCCAGGGTTTTCGTTTTTTTGATTCTTTAAAAAAAGGTCCTGTATATGTCCATGACTGATAACCGTTAGCAAAACACGCTATATCATCCGAAGATAAAACCTTAAACGTCAGAATTACTTTTTGTATATACAGTCGCGTTACAGGTTTTACCACACACTGTATTGAATCTTTATTCCGTTTATACTGTAAGTGTAAATTATCGTTTAAATAATTATTATGCTGTACAGTATGGCTTGATGCTACTTTAGATGTATCCTGTGTTTTATATAGTATTTCTATGCTATGGTCATCAATCGTTAGCTGCATTATGTACCTTTTTATTTACAATCACTTTCTTTTACTATTTCACATTTATTTATAAATAGTTTTTTATCCCCTGCTGTGTAATTAATTTTTACAACCTGACACGGTTCAAGATCTGCATAAGAAGCATTGGAATTATTTTTCATTATTACTGATTTTTCCTGTATATAAAATACTTTCTCTGTTTTTCCATATTTCACTTCTATGTAATCTTTACCAACAAATATCAAACGGCCTGTAAAGCTTTGTTCTTTTGCAAAAACAACAACTGACAGAAAAAGAATAATTAATACAATAATGGTTGTCTTTTTCATACTGCAACCTCCTGTTGTAAACAACATTATGTGTCATTTATAAAAATATATTCATTATATAGAATAAAAAGAATTGAATTTTCTGCAACTATATTTTGTGATTTAAACTCTAAAATGTTGAATTTTAATCATTATACTATCGTCATTGCGAGGCACGCAGTGCTATGACAATCTCATCACCCTTCACCTATCACTCATCACCCATCACATATCACCCATCACGCTTCCACTCAAACCCAACCAAATCCTTCTGTTCCTTACTAAACTCTATCCCAATAAGATATATCTCCTGAAATTTCCCCCTGTATTTCTCCGCATACCTCTTTGCCTCTAACTGTGCCAATGCCTTACCCTCCAGCTCTATCTCCACTACCTTAAATTCCATAATATAACATCTTCCCCCATACAGTATCGTTAAATCTATCCTCCCCCTGCTGGTATAATCCTCGGCTACCATATCAAATCCTGCACCCGCCAAAAAGCTATACACCACACTTGCATAATACCCTTCATATCCTGCTATCTCATTGCTCCTGTACCACTCGTACGGTATGCTCGCAAAAAGCGACTTCAATACTACTTTAAAACCTTCTAAATCTCCTTTTTCCAAATATATATCAAGCTTATCCTTTAATCTTTCATTCTCTGCCCCTGCTTGCGTTAAATATGCTGCTACATAATCATTTAGCGATATCTGCACTTCTTTGTTGGGATATCCCAAATAATATTTTAACCCCCTCTGTGATTGTTTATAGCTTTTTATAGTAAGATATCCCGTCTGAAATAACAAATTCTCTGGCTCTATGACATCAACATCAAAGCTCCCTATTAAATTTTCTGATGCCACCAACTCCGCTAAATTTGGCATATAAAATCTTTTCTGTACCAAAAGCTTTATCAAAAAATTTGGTGTACCTGTCTCAAACCAATAGGGATGAAATTTCCTCTCCTGTAAATACAATAGGATGTCAAAAGGATTGTAAACGCTTTCACCAAGCCAGGAGTATCCATTATACCAGCATCTAATTGCTTCCAAATCTTCCCCTTTTAACTCACCGGCAAAAACATCCTCTAGCTCTGATTGAGTATAGCCACATATGGTTGCATACTCTCCGCTTAATGTAATATCCCTCAACTGGTTTAACCCCGAAAACAAAGAAACCTTGGAAAACTTTGATACCCCCGTTAATAATACAAATTTCAAATACACATCTAGCGGTTTTAGCACGCTGTAAAAATTCTTTAAAACTTCCCGTATACTTGTAGCTTCTTCTTTGTCTTCTATCCTATCTAATATTGGTTTATCATACTCGTCTATAAGAACTACTACTTTTTCTTTGTATTTCTCATAGCTTTTTCTTATCAGCTCTTCAAAACAAAAATCATATTGGGTCTTTTTGCTACACACAACATCAAGTTTAGATTGAGCTTGTTCAAGCTTTTCTATTATGTGCTTCTTTAAATGATCTGCGTTCTCAATTACCCTTCCACCAAAATCTAGATATATAACTGGATACTTACTATCCCAGTCCCAGTTATTCTCTAAGTATAGCCCCTTAAATAACTCCCTTTTCCCTAAAAAAGCCTGCCGTAATGTATCCAAAAACAAGGACTTCCCAAAACGCCTCGGACGGGATAAAAAATAATATTTACCTTCACCTACAAGTTTTGCAACAAAGGGAGTTTTATCTACATAGTAATATTCACCAGTCCTTATTTCTTCAAAACTTTGTATCCCTATAGGTAGTTTTCTCACTGGCTCTCCTCTTATTTATTATGTCTTCAATCGATAATGTTTATTATAATCTTTTGGCATACATTTTACAACCAATTTTTCTCCCCGTAATTGCGAGGCACGCAGTGCCGCGGCAATCTATTTCCTGTCATTGCGAGGAGCCCCCAGGGCGACGAAGCAATCTCGCCTTTCGTAGCATTGAAAATGCTTCCCTCCGACAAGTGGTTGCTGAGCTCGTCGAAGCACTAAGTGCAAGCACTTCGTTCGCAATGACACAAGGCTACAATGATATTGCGTCAATACGCTCGCAATGTTATTATGTCATTCAAAAAATTACTTTGTATCACTCAATTATCCCTCCACCCGTTAAAAAAAATGTCAACGAAATAAATGTGATAAAAGTTGAGTATCGTTGTTTTCAGGGAGAACTTTACACGTAATCCGCTTCTTTTCTGCTGTGTGATTCTTTCTTTCCAGCACTCTTTTTTACGTCTATAGAAGCTTAATGCATCATATTTCCCTCCAAATTATAAATTTCAGATGAATATTATACTATGGGCATGGTGTTTTTAAAGTGGGATGATTGGAGGGATACAAAATAATGTTATGGTAAATTCACCATATAAGGGCACTAAATTTTATATAAAAACAATATTCAGTTAGCCAAGCAAGCTTTTATTAATATTTTTTCAAATTGATATGTTTTAATCTTGACAAAAATTATCAATCATTTTGCTTTACATTGGTATATATCTGTTCTTCCACAAGCATTTTATTATATGCTCTCCACATTTTTAACGGACTTGCCATTACATAATATTCATGATTGATATGAAAGGAGTAGTTATGGAGTTAGCAAAAAGATTATCTAAAATCAAGCCATCCCCTACCCTGGCGGTTACAGCACTGGCAAATTCACTCAAAGCACAGGGAATTGACGTCATTGGCTTTGGTTCTGGTGAACCGGATTTTGATACACCACAATCCATTAAAAATGCTGCAATTATAGCCCTTGAACAGGGTAAAACAAAATATACCCCATCAGGCGGTATTCCTGAACTAAAAAAAGCAATTGTTGAAAAATTTAAAAGAGACAATAATCTGGAATATAAAATTTCTGAAGTTACTGTAAATTGTGGAGGCAAACACTCATTCTATAATCTTATGCAGGTACTACTCAACAGTGGCGATGAAGTGATTATTCCGGCACCTTACTGGGTATCATACCCTGATATTGTCCTTCTTGCCGATGGCGTTCCTGTAATTATCCATACTGATGAATCAACAGATTTTAAAATAAACCCTGAAATGCTTGAAAAACATATAACTAAAAAAACCAAAGCCATAGTTATAAATTCACCTTCCAATCCTACAGGTGCAATGTACACAATGGATGAACTGAAAGCAATTGGCGAAGTTTTAAAAAAATATGATATATGCATTGTAACAGATGACATTTATGAAGTTATAATTTATGATAATAAAAAGTTCTGCAATATTGTAAATGCTGTCCCTGAACTCAAACCAAAAACTATGGTCTTGAATGGTGTTTCTAAAACGTATTCAATGACTGGCTGGCGTATTGGATATATGGCAGGTGATGAAACAATAATCAAACAGGTGGAAATGATTCAAAGCCAGTCGGTATCCAATCCAACATCAATTGCACAGTGGGCAGCAGTTGAAGCATTAACTGGAGATCAGAGCGTTTTGAATCCAATGATTGAAGCTTTTGCCCGACGACGTGAAATAATTGTAAAAGGCCTCAATGAAATAAAGGGAATTGAATGCCATAACCCTGATGGCGCTTTTTATGTCTTCCCAAATGTCAGGGGTGTTTATTCTCTTCCTGGTTTTTCAGCAATAAAGGATAAATATAAAGATGAAGCGCTTTCTTCAAAGTTGTCATCATATCTTCTTGAGGAAGCACGAGTTGCAGTTGTGCCCGGCATTGCATTTGGTTCAGATGATAATATACGGCTTTCATTTGCAACATCTGATAAGAATATAGTTGAAGGATTAAACCGTATAAAAGAAGCAATTGAAAAGCTTGCATAAGCCATTACCAAAAAATATCCCACTCAAACGGTGGGATATTTTTTATCATCTATCTAATAAAAATTTTATCAAAAATTTCCTGTAATGATTTTACCGCTCTGGCCTGGTTTTATTATCTTTGATGGTCCAATGGGATCGCCTTTGGGGTTGCTGATTGCATTTTGAATCTGCATCATCATATTCACATAATATGTTTGTGTGGCAATGAATTCTTTTATAAGCTGACTTTCCGAAACCTTCTGACTTATATCCTGTAATTTTTTCTTTTCCTCAACTTCAATTACACCACCATTAGCTTCTTTCTGATATAGTTCTTCGCTCAACTTTATATATTCTTCAAGCAACTTGCGTGCATTTTCATCGGCTTCAATCTTTTTTACCAGTTCTTCATAGCGCTTGTAAATATCTGACCCTTTGATCATTAGTCCCAATTCATTTGCTTTTTGTAATATCTCTTCCATAGTAACTATCTCCTTTATAAAATCATACGCAAATGGTAACAAATATTGACGTGATATTCCATATTTTCAGAAGAAATCTGAATACAATGTCACAATATATGCGATAATTATTGTTAAGTATAGCTTCATGTGCAATATTTGCAATAAATTTGCTTGATAAAATTATGCAAGGATTTTTTGAAAAATTTCATTAATTATTTCTAAAATGTGGAATTTTTAACAAAATACGAAATAGTGTATCCCCCGCCGCCGAAGGCGGGGGGGTACACTACATTCATTATGAAATTTTTTAAAGAATTATTACTGGAAAAATTTTATATTTAGAGTAATTTGGATTGACAAAGTTTACAAAATATCATCAAATTAAAACCAACTTTTTAAGAACTCGAATATACCAATTTAACATATAGTGATAAATTTTTTTTAAGGAGAGTCAATAATTATGGTTGAGCAAAGAGAAATTATTGAGGATGAAAATAAGATTGGCACGGTGATAGCAGAAGATATAAAATTTAGGGGTACATTAAAATTCAAATCTTCATTAAAAATAAAAGGATTTTTCCAGGGCAAAGTTGAAACAGATGGTACTCTAATCATTGGTGATGAAGCCAATGTAAGCGCAGAGGTAACTGCTGCAGTTGTTTCAATCAGCGGGAAATGCCAGGGTAAGATTAAGGCCAGTAAGTTAATTGAAATATTTGAACATAGCAATATGTCAGGAGATATTATAACACCGGACCTGTATATAGAAAATGGCGCTAAATTTAACGGAACATGTATAATGCCAAAATAATGGTAAAAAAATGACATTAGTTACTTATAGAAAGCTCTCTATACATAAAATTTTGTTTTTAATTTTACTTTTAATTTTGTTTTTTTCTTTTTATACTTCCATTCATGCACAATCCCGTAATGAAAATTTTATTTTAGGTTTCAATGTTACTGGCGGAATGAATGATGTATTGCATAGAAGTGGTAGTGAAGAGGGAAAAACTGTAAATTGGAAACCCGGCATAATGGCAGGAGGAGGTATTTTTTTAGAGAACATGTTAACCTCGCATTTTGGAATACATTCAGGTCTATATTATGCTTATCATGAAACTGAATTAGAATTTGGAGATACACCTGATGCTCAATTAACTTCCCGTAATCATTCGATTATTATACCTTTATATCTGGTATCCTCATTTGGTAACAATGTTCGTTTTGATATATTATATGGCCTTACTTACATGCATATATTTTACAATACAATGTCAAATGACAATGACAGTACCAACGGAATACAATTTATAAATTACAACCAGTTTGGATTTGGATTGCAACTTAGATTGTCTTTTGCTCTCAACAGATTTACTTATATCTATGCAGGTCCCCATGGTCAGTTTTACTTTTCAAATGTAATAGATTCTACAGACTGGTGTGATTATATGTATAACATCCAGCTTGAAATTGGCATGCTATTTAAAACTTTTTAATAGGCTATTCTATTTTTTCAGAACTTCAGGCAATATTGTTTTCCTCAATTCCTTTTTATTGAATTTCCCTACACTTGTTTTAGGTATTTCTTTTAAAAATACTACTTCATCTGGAAGCCACCACTTAGCAACCCTTGCTTGCAAAAATTCAATAATATCTTCTTTTGTTATTGAATCAGCAAATTCAGGTTTTGGCACTATGCATGCCAGTGGTCTTTCTTGCCATTTTTCATGAGGCATTGCAATGACTGCTGCTTCAAGAACTTTAGGATGAGCCATAATCTGATTTTCAAGATCAACAGATGAAATCCACTCCCCACCACTTTTTATTAAATCCTTGGTACGATCAACAAGCGAAATATAACCCTCTTCATTAATTGTGGCGATATCACCGGTATGCAACCACCCATCTTTGAATGTTTGTTTACTCCTTTCAGGGTCTTTATAATATTCATTGGCTATCCATGGACCACGTAAACAAACTTCCCCCATTTCTTTACCGTTCCACTGCACTTCTTTTCCAGTTTCTAAATTTACAACCTTCATTTCCAAACCCAATGCTAAAAGCCCTGCAGTGGTTTTAACATCAAATAATTCTTTTTCGGGTAAATTATGCATATAACTTTTAGGTATAGCAGCAGTTGCAAGAGGTGATGTTTCGGTCATTCCATAGGCCTGAACAATATTAAAATTATATTTCTTTGCAAATGATTCCATAAGATAGCGAGGCATTGCTGCACCACCAGAATAAACCGCACGTATTGATGAGAAATCGTGTTCCCCACCATTTTCTAAATACTGATGCAGCATCATCCATATTGTTGGCACTCCACAAGTAAAAGTAACTTTTTCTTCTGAAATGATTTTGCATAATGCTTTCATATCAAGAATTTGTCTTCCAGGTAATACTTGTTTGCACCCCAAACCTGTAGCACCAAAAGGTCCACCCCATGCATTAGCATGAAACATGGGAACTACATGCATAGCACAATCACTTTCGTTCAATCCCAGTGTGACACCAGCAGCATATGCATGAAGAACAAGTCCACGATGTGAATAAACAACACCTTTAGGGTCACCAGTTGTTGCTGATGTATAACATATTAATGCAGGATCATATTCATCTCTGTCTTTGGGGAAATCATATTCTTCAGGAAAATCCCTAATCAGGTCATCGTATAATAGTGCTGGTGATAACTTTGTTTCAGGCATTTTGCCTGTTTGCGATAAAATCACATAATGCTTTACTGTTTTCAACTTATCCTTAACAGGCTCAAGTAGAAAATACAGATCTTCATCAACAAATATTACTTTATCTTCAGCATGATTTATAATATAAATAAGATGTTCATGGGATAAACGAACGTTGAGAGTATGGAGTACTGCTCCCATACATGGCACACCAAAATATAATTCTAAATGACGATGATTATTCAATGCAAATGAGGCAACACGATCACCTTTTTTAATTTTAAGTGATTGTAATGCATGCGCTAACTGACAGCAGCGTTTATACCAATGCCCATAATTATACACAAACTTTTCGTTGGGATATACTGATACTATTTCTTTTTTGGGGAAATATTTGGCTGCTCTTTCCATAAAATTAGTGAGCAGTAATGGATACTTCATCATGGCCAACCTCCAGATACTATAAAATTACTTTATACAGCATTTTTTTTGTTAAAATAAACTAGAGCACCTTCCTTATAATACTTTGTATTATTGTGATAAGCAATTAATCAGATTGGCATATAAAGTATATAATAATAATTATGTTAACATATAATATAATAGTATTAATATACAGGCAAGTCAATCAATTTTTTTAAAGTATATCCTATTAAAATAATGCACATTAGATTATTGCCCTATTTATATGTGTATATGCTTTATAAAGTCAGTTTAAATATGTTTTGACATACGGTTTAACGTTCCTGTATATTTCAAGTAATCTATTTAAAATTATGGATTTTATAACCAGTATACATTGAGGTTGTTATCATGAAAAATTTCAACATTATGTTACTTATTACTTTACTATTTACCACTGGTTGTTTTGATTTTGACATTGTTCATTATATTGAACCAAAAAAAGATAAGTCATTATTTATAAAGTTCAGAGTAACATCAATGTATTTTAAAGATCAAAATAATAAGAATGCATTTGGAAATGATGTCATAAAAGGCAATCTTCCTGATGATAAAAACACAAAGGTAACCTATCAATTAATACAAGATGATATTACTGCAGGTATAGAAGCCACTATCACAACTAAACCATATTCAACTATGTCTGAACTTGATAAACTACCCCTTATTCCGTATCAGGATAAATTTGGCCAATATATTCTTCTTTTCCATAACTATCAGAAAATTAGCTCTTCATCTGATTTTTTCGATTCACAAAAAATTGCCGAAGGATTAATTGCTGCATCAAAATACAGGTTAGCATTTGGCAATTGTATACCCAAAAAAATAGTAATTATCGTTAATAAAGAGAATCAGGAGAAATTCTATCCAAACATCTATCAGTTAGGAAATATATACCATATTGATATACCAATGAATCTTGTGCTTATGAATGAATCTGCTGTGATTGTTAGCTTCACAAATACTATCAATGACTCTGAAATCAGTAACTATCTTGCAAAATTAATGGAAAAGCGAAAAGAAGAAGAAAAAAAATATCAGGAAGAATTAAATAAAAATGGAAATGTTGATGATGATGGTGATGAAAATATATATAATGAAGATAATGACACTAATAAGAACCAATATGATGATAACGATGAAAACACTGACACAAACTCTAACTCCAGATGATATACTACAATGATGAACTCTGATTGTGTTGCAAACATTATTTTAGACAGTATTGTTGATGGGGTATTTACCATTGACTTGGATTTCAGAATCACGTCACTCAACAATGCTGCTTGTAAAATTTTAGGCCTCCAAAGTAAAGATGAGGCGTTAGGTAAACTTTGCTTTGAAATATTTCATGCAAATATTTGCGAGCATTCCTGTGCGTTACGTGAAACTATGCTGACTGGGAAAAATATTATTAATAAAACAGTATATATAGTTAACAAATCAGGAGAAAAAGTAACTATAAGCATAAGCACCGCATTGCTTAAAGATGATCAGGGAAATATCATTGATGGTGTTGAAACCTTTCGTGATATCAGCGATATTGAAACTTTGAGGAAAAAAATTGAATCAACCTACTCTTTTGAAGATATTGTAAGTAAAAACAACACGATGCAGCAAATTTTTTCCATACTGCCTGATGTAGCATTAAGTGACAGCTCTGTGTTAATTGAAGGACCAAGCGGGAGTGGTAAAGAACTCATTGCACGTGCCATTCATTCATTAAGCAGGCGAAATGAAAAGCCATTTATTTTGGTAAACTGCGGAGCTTTGCCTGAAAACCTGCTTGAATCGGATTCGTGAGATAGAAAATATCATCGAGCATGCTTTTGTGCTGTGTCATGAAGCATATATCAAAGCTGAGCACCTGCCAGCATATATATACGGTATAACGCCCGTTTCAACACTTTCGCTAGAAGAAATGGAGAAAAACATGATAAAGCAGGCTTTAGCCCGATATCCCAACAAGAAAGATGCTGCAGCAGCACTGGGCATTGATACTTCTACATTATGGCGAAAATTAAAAAAATATAATATTGAATAAAATATATTTTAAAAGAATCTTCTTTTCTCCTTTGTTTTACCTCTTGAAAATCGCCAAAATTATCAGAGCCTCAAGGTGTGTTGCATTTTGCAATATTTCAATATGATACAGTATCGCATTTTGCAATGTTAAATGTAATCGAGGCGTGGCAATGTCTTTATTGGTATTATCAGTACACGCGAGCGACCAAAGAATCTCGTCGTTTCTTACACAAAATCATTGCTGTTTATGTGGGTCTGTTTCGCTTCGCTCGCAGTGACATAAGTTTCGTCATTGCAAGAAATGAAGGTGTCCCAAAACAAACAGATGGCTCTCAATGTTGCGGGTGCAATGTCATTGCGAGCGTAGCGCTTGCACTGAGCCTGTCGAAGTGCTTGCACTGAGCTTGTCGAAGTGCTTGCACTGATTATGTCGAAGTGAAGCAATCTCATTTTTTTACTTACGACTGCCCAACATCAAAAGCTTTTTAACAGCAACTATCGCCCATAAAAAATATAAAACTTCTTTAATCAGAGATTTTTTAAAAATTTATTGCAAACTCCAAAATCATATAATTTTGGCACAATTTATGCTTCTTCATTTAGTATGAAGAACGTAATTGTTGCATTACCAGTGTTTCAGGACCGACTATCGCCACTTTTGGATGAGGCACGCAGGTTTGTCGTTTTAACATTGAATGAAAATGCTATTTCAGAACGCACAGTGATTGATATTGATGAACAAAGTCCGTTTATAAGGATTGAGCGACTTAAAGAAATGGGAGTAACCGTGTTATTATGCGGAGCTTTAAGCGATGTGCTGGCCAGGTTTATTCTTGATAGGGAAATTAAGCTATATTCGTGGCTCAATGGCAGCGTTGAGGAAGTGGTAGCACAGTACATCAATGGAACATTAGCTTACAAATGCATGCACTATGTAACAAAAGGACAAACTTGCAGGCGCCACAGGCGTGGATGGAAATTACATCAAAGGAGTAATCATTATGAAGATAGCAATACCGGCACAACAGAATAGTTTAGACAGCCAAGTGGATGAACATTTTGGAAGAGCAAAAGGATTCATTGTGTATGATTCTGATACAGGAAGCTATACATGGATAGAGAATAAGCAGAGTGTTCAATCAACGCAGGGTGCTGGAATACAATCTGCAAAGAATGTGATAGATAATGGTGCAGAAGTTCTTATTGCTACAAACGTAGGACCAAAAGCATATTCAATTTTACGTTCGTCAGGAGTGGAAGTGTATGTATGCGATAGTATGCTGGTATCACAGGCAATTGCTGAGTACAAAGCTGGAAAATTGGTAAAAGCAACTGAAGCTATTGTTGAGAGTCACTGGTAATAATTTTTTATATTTATTGTAAAGGAGGTGAGCCTATGAATCAATCAACATTACATAATGGTTTTACAGGATATACACAAAATGTACAGGAAGCAGACAAAACAATGCGCCAACGGATGCTTCAGTGCATAAAAAAACTTCATGAGAAAAATTTACATTGTCTTCAAGAAGCACAAACTCATGGAAAAGAAAAATTGTTCTCTGAAATTGAAACAATTCATAAGCGACTGGAAAAGTTTGAACAGGAAATTAATAAACAACCTGTTGCACATTTTAAATTTGAAGGACTGGATCAGTCCGATGAAGATAGGCTGAAAATGATTGAAGAAAAAATTGAACGACTGGCACAGGAATGCGGTGATATAATCGATAACCTTTCCTGTTCTCAGGTTGATACGCATATTATTGAACAGTATACACGTATTGCATCGCATTTGCGATTGGCTGAACGTTTGTACCAAGAACGAATGTTGATTTTAAAAAAGGCAATGGTATTTGGTTAACACCAAAAGTAATTATGTGCGATAGTTATTAGTTAAAAGCTTTATTGCATTACATTACTATTTCTAAAAGGAGGTAACACTATACCCTGTGGAGATAGAACAGGTCCTTATGGTGCCGGCCCTATGACAGGACGTGGTGCAGGGTTTTGCGCTGGATACGGTATGCCAGGATATGCCAATCCAACTGGTAGATCTGGTGCATTTTGTTTTAACAGAGGTTTTGGTGGCAGAGGACGGGGTTTCCGTCACTGGTTCTATGCAACGGGTTTACCGGGCTGGATGCGTTTTGGCAACAATGCACCATACTATCAGTATTCTAAAGATGATGAAAAATCATTTTTAAAAAAGCAGGTTGAATTTTTAAGTAAAACCATTGAGGATTTGAACAAACGCTTAGCAGAACTGGAAAAAGAAGGTGAATAAAATTTATTTATTACATGGGGCATTGCTTCCTGATGCCCTTATAATGTTATTTTGACAAACGAAGTGCAATCTTATTTTGAAGGAGTGAAGCAATTTGTCATTTCGACGAACCAAGTGAGGAGAAATCTTAAAATGATAAGCAAAGATTTCTCGCTACGCTCGAAATGACTGTGTTATTAGTCATTTAGTAAGTGTGAAGCGATTTGTCATTTCGACGAACGGAGTGAAGAGAAATCTTAAAATGATAAGCAAAGATTTCTCGCTACGCTCGAAATGACAGTGTAATATAGAGGTTCCAGGTCAGGCCTGGAATGACTGTGTTATTAGTCATTAGTAAGTGTGGAGCGAATCAGAAATCTTATTGATAATTTGATCATTAAATAATCATTAAACATTAAAAAAAGGAAAAAACAATGAAAACAAAAATTACAATACTTTGTGAAAATAGCATTGCAACTCCGTTCCCTTTAATTGGAGAACATGGGCTTTCTATTCTCATTGAATCAGATGATACCACACTATTTGATACCGGTCAGGGACTTGGTATTTTGCAAAACCTAAAAACATTGGGAAAAGATATTACAGCCATTCAAAGAATTATATTAAGTCACGGACATTACGACCACACTGGTGGACTTTTACAGGTATTGCAATCCATAAACAGAAAAATCAATGTGTATGCCCATCCAGATGTATTTACCAACAAAGTTGCTGTTATTCCCTTGGGCAATCAAACACTGGAAGCACCTATAGGGGTCAGAGCATCAAAAGAAGAATATGAAAAGGCAGGAGCAGTTTTTCAACCAATATCGGGATTAACAGCAATAACCAACTCTTTCAGAGCTATCGCCGAAATTAATCGTCCGCAAAGCTGGCAAGGTTTTGATGAACGCTTAAAAGTCAAACTTCCTGATGGTACAATAAAAGATGATATCTTCAATGATGATTGTTCGCTTGTCATTGACACAGAATCAGGTCCTGTTGTGCTCCTGGGATGTGCACACGCGGGTATTGTAGATATACTTCATGACATAGCCAAACAAACCGGGTATAAAGAATTTCATGCTGTGATTGGTGGCACTCATTTAGAAAGCGCACCGGATGATTATATCAAAAAAGCAATTCATACGTTAAAAGAATTTAAAGTTAAAAAGATTGGCACATCACACTGTACTGGATTTAAGGTTGCTTGCATTATGCAACAGGAGTTTGGGGATTCATTAATTAACGCAACGTGTGGCGTTTCATTTGAATTTTAGTTTTGGAGATAGTTACATGAAAATTGCTATTGCCAGCGGTAAAGGTGGTACCGGTAAAACTACAATATCTACAACTCTGGCATATTATTTCGCACAACAATTTCCTACTGCATTGTTAGATTGTGATGTGGAAGAACCTGACGCAAACATATTTTTAAATATTCCAGTTAGCAGAACGTTTGATGTTGATGTTTTAATTCCCCAAGTTGATATGGACTTGTGTACAGGTTGTGGTAGATGTGAAAAGATGTGCCAATACAATGCAATAGTACTCATTAAAGGAAAACCATTAGTGCTTCCTGAGTTATGCCATTCGTGTGGTGGATGTTATCTGGTATGTCCTGAAAAGGCAATAAAAGAAGTAAAACGTTCTGTTGGAACGGTTGAAGTTGGTGTTAATGGTAACCTGCATTATGCTGGTGGTATTTTAAACATTGGAGAGCACATGGCAATTCCGTTAATAGATGAAGTAAAAAAAGAACATTATAACGCAACATTTCGTATTGTTGATGCCCCGCCGGGTTCATCCTGTCCGGTTGTTCATTCTATGCAAGGAAACGACCTTATTATTATTGTAGTAGAACCAACACCCTTTGGTTTTCATGATGCTGTTCTGGCATATGACGTGGCAAAAACTTTAAATATTCCCTGTGCAGTGGTTATAAACAATTTGGTTGAAGAATATAAACCGTTATTTAGTTTTTTAGAAAAAGAAAATATACCAGTTTTAGCGGTTATCCCTCACGATGTTGATGTTGCACGCTCATGTGCACAGGGCAATTGCATTGAGTATATGCTTACAAAATATCAGGATAAATTTGAAGCAATAATGCGTTATATTAAGGAAAAAGTACAATAATGACTAACACTATTAAACAGTTGGCGATAGTAAGCGGTAAAGGTGGTACCGGTAAAACAAGCATTGCTGCATCATTTGCTAAACTGGCAAAACAGCGCATTGTGGTTGATTGTGATGTTGATGCTTCAAATATGCCTCTTGTGCTTCCTCACACTATTATAGAGGAGATCCCTTTTTTGGGGGAAAAAAAAGCTGTCATATCTCAGGACCGATGCAGAGGGTGTGGCGATTGCGTCATTTATTGCAGATTCAATGCAATCAAAGATTTTTATGTCGTTGAGCCCGTGCTTTGTGAGGGGTGTGCAGTGTGCACAATGATGTGCCCTTATGAAGCAATTGATATGGTAGACAATCAATCAGGCACTGTAGTGATTTCACAATCTGACGATCAGCCATTTCTTTTTGCAAAGATGGGTGTTGGCCAAGGCAACTCCGGTAAATTAGTTTCCGAATTGCGTGAAAAGGCAAAATCAATTGCAGAAGAAGATAATTACAATCTTATTATCATTGATGGTCCACCGGGCATTGGTTGCCCTGTCATTTCATCTATTACAGGAGTATCCCATGTTCTTATTGTTACCGAACCTACATTAAGTGGCATGCATGATTTGGAAAGAATAATACAGTTAACCAAACATTTTAGAATTAATGCTTCAGTGTGTATTAATAAATCTACTATATCATCAGACAATATAGAAAAAATTAAGGAAATTTGCTCAAAGTTTGATATTGCAGTAATTGGTACAATACCATTGGATATGGATTTTGTAAAAGCGCAGATAGCAGGGAAAACGATTGTTGAATATCCCAATTCTGTTGCATCACAGGCTATAAAAAGTTTATGGGAAAGAATTTCACAATTACTGAATTTATAGGAGGGCATTTAATGTTTTCTAAAGAATCAAAATCTCATGCTGTAAAACCAGGAATGGATAATAAAACCGCTGCGGAAATTAATGAAGAATTGCGGTTGCAGGAAAATCTGAATAAAATAAAACATACGATACTGGTTTTATCAGGTAAAGGTGGTGTTGGTAAAAGCACTGTTGCCACAAATTTAGCTGTAGCACTTGCATCCAGAAAATTTAAAACCGGTCTTTTAGATATTGATATTCATGGACCAAGCGTGCCAACACTTCTGGGTATAGAAAAAGCAGCATTACAGGCAACTGAGCATAATACAATAGTACCTGTTGCATACAATGACTTTCTAAAAGTTATATCGGTTGGGTTTATGCTGCCGGATACAAAAGAAGCTATAATTTGGCGTGGTCCATTAAAATATAATCTTATCAAACAGTTTTTATCTGATGTACAATGGGGAGAGCTTGATTATCTTATCATTGATTCCCCACCCGGAACCGGCGATGAGCCTCTTTCAGTTGCACAGTTAGTAAAAAATCCAACTGGTGCAGTTATTGTGACAACACCACAGAATGTTTCAACTATCGATGTAAAAAAATCCATAACTTTTTGCCATAAACTCAACATACCGGTTTTAGGTGTCGTGGAAAACATGAGTGGATTTGTATGTCCTCACTGCGGAAAAGAAACATATATATTCAGAAAAGGTGGCGGTAGTGAGATAGCTACTGAGATGAATGTACCATTTTTAGGAACTATACCATTAGACCCTTTCATTGTGGAAAACAGTGATGCAGGAAGACCATTTGCCCAGTCAGCTACGGTCAACGCAACTGCTTCACAAAAGCATTTTGAAGAAATAATAACAGCATTATTAAAAATAATCAATCAAAAGGAGAAATAACATGAAGATTGCAGTTCCATTAACCCAGGACAATATCTTTTCGCTACATTTTGGCCACTGTGATAAGTTTGCTTTATATGATATCGATGAAACAAATAAAAACATCATAAAAAAAGAAGAGATACCTGCACCACCTCATCAGCCAGGACTATTACCGCGCTTTTTAGCAGACAAAGGTGCAACATGTATTCTTGCAGGTGGCATGGGAACACGTGCACGCCAGCTTTTTGAAGAGCAAAAGGTTATTGCCATAACAGGAGTGGAAGGCACTGATCCAGATATGTTAGTCAATGATTATTTACAGGGAAAACTTAAAACAGGCGCCAATGTGTGTGACCATTAAACTTATACTCAATGAACATTGTATTGAGACTGCTGCAAAGGAAGCATTGCAAAAGCTTCTTGATGCAATGTTACAATCTGAAACTGAAGACAAAAATCTTCAGGAGCAGTATCAGCTTTTATACGATTTTATACAAACCACTGATTTTAAAAAGTTAAGAGCTTCTGATGAAAGGCTAACTGGTATAGTCCCTGCAGTATGCGAAGTGTATGTTGATGATGCCGGGAAACCTGCTCTTAGAATTATATAATATGATAAATAGAGCTGTATACGATTATTGTTGATAATACTCTCTGTACCGGTTGCAAACAGTGTGAACGCATATGTCCTAACTTTTTCCTGCATCTTATTATCTCATCTGTATTGTTATGCTACCGTATTAATACTTTTAGAGTTATTAAAAAATTAATTTGACGAACATAACGGTGTTATTTGAATGTTGTCCTATACTTTATTTTTTCAAGGAGGACTAAAATGGAAGATATATACACCGCATTGCAAAAACGCCTTGATATGTACTCATTGGGTTTTCCTGAAACACAGTCAAAGATAGAAATAACGATATTAAAAAAGCTATTTTCAGAGGAGGATGCAAAGCTTTTCTTAGAACTATCGCCCATGCTTGAAACTACAGAAAGCATTGCTACCCGCACCGGGCGCAAGCTACAAGAACTGTCATCACATCTTGAAGATATGGTAAAACGCGGGCTTTTATTTAAAAAAACAAAAGATGGTGTATCTAAGTATGGGGCCATACCATTTATTCATGGCTTATTTGAATTTCAGGTTAAGAGGTTAAGCAAAGACCTGGCCCTATTATTGGAGCAATATTATGAAGAAGGATTATCAAAAGCAGTAGCAAAAAGTACCAATATGTTTTTGCGCCCCATTCCAGTAAATGAATCAATTGAAACAAAAAGCACTGTTGCGCCCTTTGAAGATGCTGTTTCAATAATTAAGCAGGCCCCTGTGATAGCCGTTGCAGATTGTATATGTCGTAAGGAAAAAAAGATTATTGGCAAAGGTTGCGATAAACCAATGGAAACCTGTCTTATGTTTGGTTCAATGGCCGAATATTATATAGACAATAATTTAGGAAGAAAGATAAGTGCAGATGAAGCGATAGCAATTGTGAAAAATGCGCAAAAGCATGGAATGGTAACACAGCCAGGAACCGCACAAAACCCTGCTGGTATGTGCAGTTGCTGTGGCGACTGTTGCGCCGTATTGCTATCAATTAAGCGATTTCCAAAGCCTGCTGAGATGGTTTTTTCAAACTATTTTGCACAAACAAACGATAACTGCACATCTTGTGGTAGTTGTGTTGATATGTGCCAGATGGATGCAATAGAAATTACTGATACTGCCCATGTAAATTTAGATCGTTGTATAGGATGTGGACTGTGTGTCTTAGCGTGCCCTAATGAAGCCATAAAACTTGTACAAAAATCAGAAGATAAAAAAATACCACCAAAAACCAGCGGCGAACAGATGATGGAAATGGCAAAACAGCGTGGAATTTTACCAAAATGATGCATATGTGCGTATTAATATATTGACAATAGTAACACATTATTGTTTATTATTTTCTAATATGAAATAAAAATTTATTAAATAACGGTTAAATTGGCTGGTGTACTTATTGTGTTTGCTCTATTGCTTTCACCAGCAATGATCGCGCTATCATTACCTATAAAGTATCCACTTATAGTTGCCTGGATTGCAGGCACAATTATTAACATTATTGCTATATGTTTATCCTATACATTTGATTTACCTACTGGATACACACTTGTTACAGTACATACCATTGCTGCAATGGGTGTTAATATATTTGGATTGAAGATATAATTTTATATTTGACTATTTTGATAATGGGGTGTCCCTAAACAATCCGTGGAGTTCTCAATGACGCGGGTGCAAAGTCATTGCGAGCGTAGTGAAGCAATCTAAATACCACAGGAGACAAGATTGCTTCGTCACTTCGTTCCTCGCAATGACAGTATGGCAAAAGTCATTGCAGAAGATGTCTTTTAAGACAGCCCCAAATTGTAAAATATTGTGGAATTATTATGCAATATATAAAAAATATATAAAATATACTGATTTTAGATACAAATCTAAAGAATACATTGATAAAGTTGAAGAAGGGAATGATTTCATTATCGTTCGTAAAAGAAAACCTACACAATGTGATATATCTATATTTCAATTATAACTGAAATTGAAGCTTTTTCAACATTACATAGACTGCTTCACGATAAACAGATTGATAAACAAGATTTTTTTTACTTTTACATAAGAAAATTGAAACATATTTACAGTATTTTACAATTATTGACATCAATGAATCTGTTATTAAACTTTCAAAATATCTAATTATGCATCACAGTTTGAAAACTCTTGAATCAATACAATTATCTTCAGCACTTGTAATTAAAGACACTATTGATTATTTTGTGTGCAGCGATAACAGGCTTGTTACCGCTGCCAAAAAGGAAAAATTACACATACTAAATCCAGGATAAATCAATACTACACGTGTAACTATGACAACTTCCTTTCTTGTTTTTGTTGTGCGGTATCTTTGATGAGTGTTAAATACGGCACAACAGCATCATTTTTAAAGCTACCAGTACCATCATACGTTAAGCTTACCACCGGCACACCAGTCACCTCATAAATCTTATGCGCCATTGCTTCAGTTATAAGGGATGGGCAACAAAATGCAGGGCTTGTTTGTACAAACAGCTTAATATCAGGATAATGCTGCAAAAGCGAAAATATCTTGATAAGATTATCAAACGATTCGCCGGTATGATACATGGTTACGCCAAACTGTGATAATACTTTTTCAAAGTCTACAGTATATACTGGATTTGGCTCATTCAGCAGAGTTTCAAAATAACTGTAGTATTTCTTTTCCATACGTTCAACTGCTGTCAGCAATGTTTTACCGGTAACTATCGCCCCATATTTTCCTTCCCTGAACCATTTTTTAAAATACGGATTGGCTATCATCTTGGCATAGTAATTATACGGTGTTGTGATAACCTCACCGCCATGTTTTTCAATAAAAGCTATAAGGTTTTGATTCATAACATCGTTGTCACGAACATACAGGTCGCCAAATATTGCCACTTTGGGACGATTAGTGCGTTTAACCTTTATTGCATTGAATCGTTTAACCATAGTACCCAGTGCATCTGACCATTCCATTTCATCCCTGAAAGCTTGCTCAAACTCGTTCATGGTTTGCTCAATAGCTTTATCAGTGGAACCATGAATGCATTCATATGGTCTGAAATGGCACCCTACTCTTCGCAGCAATCCGCTAAACATAAAAGCAAAATAACTGTAAATAGCTGCTTTAATTGAAACTTCCTTAAATGAGATATCGCCCACAAACACTCGTGTATGTTCAAATCCTTTGCCATAACTATCAAAAATACTTTTTATAAAATACGGATACATACGAATATTACACGCAATTTCAGAATCAGCCATCCACAATATTGTTTTAGCAGGATCTAAATTATGCTTTTCTACATAATCAATGTATTCATACGCAATGATGTTTAAAGGAATACATTGCCCAGTATTGGTTCGTGTGCCTTTTGCAATAAGCGCATCATCTTCATAAAGTATATGCGCATCAATGCCTTCACGCTGCAAATTTGCCCTTAAAAGACGTGCTGCCATCATATCCCAGTTTGGCAGCAACACTGTTTTACCGTGTAATGATTCCCGTGTAATTGAAGGAACAACATGGAGATGTGTCACTGGTGAAGTTTTTGATGTGTAATGATTTTTAAACGAACGGATTGCCGCTTCAATGCGCGTTTCATACCCAACGGTTGAATCATGCTCATCAAGCTGCAAAATTAAATACGGTTTGCCTGCTTTATCCATGATACGTTTAAAGTATTCCATCACAAACGAATCAGGTGCACATTTAAACGATGTAACCAGCACAGGATATAACCCATCCTTTTTGGCAATGACATGTGCTGTTTCAATTACTTTTGAAGCATAATACCAGTGAAATGCTTTAAGCAAATCGTCAATTTCTTCAACATCCTTCCTGGAATACTCAATCATATCCTGATATAACACTGGCATCCCTAAATTCACAAACATTGAAGGTATGGATTTATTCATTGACTCAGGTAATACATTATACGGCCTGCCAAGCAAAACCACAGCCATGCCCTTGTGTGACTTCAAAAATTGAGTACCCACTTTCAGTAGTTTTTTGCTTTTTTCCTTATACGCTGTCAGTGCCTGCTCAAAAGCCATCATGATTTCAAGGTAATTAGCATCAATGTTCATCTTTTTACATGAATTAAATAATGCCATTCTACTTTGCAGTGGCTGTATTTCATAATTAAGTACAGGCGATAGTACCTTTGAAGAAGCTTCAGGCACAAGATGACCCAATGCAGGCGCAAATTGTGTATAATAACAATACTGCCTGCGCGCCTCTTGTGGTGCATCCTTTTCTATATAAAATGGGGTAAAGATGTAATCACATTTATCAGCAAGATATGCAATATGACCATGAAAAGCTGCCATAGGTGCACAGAATTCCGCCTGTGCTAAACGCTTGCCGGTAGCTACCGGATCGGGGCAATCCATGCTGGTGGTAACACTAACACCCAAACGGGTAAAGAAATCAATCCACAGGTCAATCTCATCTACTAAGTGAAGTGCTGCTGGTATTCCTACTGTTGCTGTTGTATGTTTGGTTGACGTAAATACAATCTTTTTTCGTTCTTTTACAAAATCAAATATGCCTTTTGTTTTGCTGACAAACTTTTTATAATGATAATCCCTGCCACATAAAAATCCAAATGCAACAACCTCATTATCAATAGTAGCTACTTTAAGTTTGCAGTGATTGGTGCATAGATTGCATACTTCATTTTTAATAGGTATGTCTTTTTTATATAAGTCTATGCCACGAAATTTTGTCTTTCCGGTATATGTTTCCATCACTTCAAGTGCGCAACCCAGTGCACCGGTTAAATGGCAATACTTTGAAACAAATATTGGCTTTTGCAATCGCTGTTCAAACGCTGCTACCAGTGCCTTGTTTTTTGCTGTGGCACCTTGAAAGCACACTAACTTACCAATCTTTGCCTCGCCCGAAACCTTTGATAAATAATTTTCCACTACCGAATGCAGCACTGTTGCAAGCAATTCATCAGTTGAATAGCCTTTACTCATAAGGTAGTTGATATCGCGCTCCATAAATACAGTGCAACGATCACTTGCAACTGGCGACTGTTTACCCAACGCCCTGTGAGCATATTCAGAAAGGGGACAACCTAATTTATATGCCTGCTCTTCAATAAAGCTTCCGGTTCCGGCGGCGCACACATTGTTCATCTGCGAAAATACCACATTACCATTTTTCAGCATGGTAAACTTTGAATCCTGTCCACCAATTTCAATAATTGTATCAACATCAGGATGTAGCGCAACTGCTGCTTTTGCATGCGCAGAAATTTCATCAAGGATTACATCGGCACCAATGAGCGTTCCTATAAACTTTCGCCCTGAACCGGTAGTGGCTGCTCCTTTAATGGTTAACGTAACACTATTACGCTGTACATAGCTATCAAGCGCTTCAAACAATGATTGCACTGCTTCAAGTGGTTTTCCGGCAGTACGGGTATAGAAACCAGCCAGCATAGTACCGGAACTATCGATCACTGCCATTTTGGTGCTTGTAGAACCAATATCAATGCCAATAAAAGCCTCAGTGTGGGGCATAAATGTTGTATAGATATCAACTTCAACTTCGTGCCTTGATTTAAAAATATATGATTCCTTGCCAGCAAAATCAGGATACTGGCTCAAAATTATATCTAATGTATCATAGTGGTATTCTTTGTGCTCATTTGTATGCGCAAATTCAATTGCTACCTCTTCATCTTGCGCATTGGAAACAGCCCACAGTGCAGCACCTAAACTACCATACAGGTGCGATAACTCCGGCACTAAAACGTTTGTATTAAGAATTGATTCTAAGTGTTTAATAACTGCCTTATTCAATGACACACCACCTACTATTGCTATAGGCTCCAAAGGCTTTTTACTTGCAAACAATGTATCGGCAATATTTCTTGCAAGACCAGAACACAGGCCATCACAAATTTCATAAATACTGTAACCTTCCTGCTGCACATGGATAAGGTCAGTCTTTGCAAATACCGCACAGCGTGATGCTATTTTGGGTATATCACCGTAATTCTTGAGCGCTAACTCTGAAAGCTGGTGTGAACCTTCAAGCTGCAATCGCCGTGCTTGCTGATCTAAAAAGCCACCTGTACCCGCAGCACAACTTGTGTTTCCCCGGTATTGCGAATAATTGCCATATTCATCAAATTCAATCACACCAAACTTTTCACCCCCAATGATAACCATTGTTCTAACATGGGGCATATACTCCTTAGCTGTCTGAACATAGGCTACCTGTGTATTGACAATTGAAGCTTTCAACACTTGTGATGTTGATGAAGTTATGGCTATACCTGCTACTTTTGTTATTTGTTTTTCAAGTAAATAGTGTTCGATAGTATCCTTAATCCTGCCATGATGATATGTATAGTATGTATCAATAATGTTTTTATTTTCATCCAGTATGACAATTGAAAGAGCAGTTGAACCTGCATCAATACCAATATAATAATTAACAGCACTGTCATGATTCTTCTCCATAGTATTCACCTCTCTATTTGTATGACAATAATAAATATGACATTTATCTATAATATGTTTACTGAGATAATTATACACTCTGCTTCAAAATAATCAACAAAAATTTAAAAAATAAAAATGGGGCTGTCTTAAAACAAACAATGGAGCTCTCAATGACGCAGGTGCAAAGTTATTGCGAGCGTAGCGCTTGCACTGAGCATATCGACAAGCTCAGCAACCGTGCTTATACAAGCCCAGTAACCATACTTCGACAGGCACAGTAACCACCTGTCGAAGCGCCTGCCCTAAGCTTGTCGTAGTGAAGCAATCTCAATCCCGCATGAGATGAGATTGCCAGGTGCCTGAGACGCTCGCAACTATGGGATTGCTTCGTCACTAGGGTTCCTCGCAATGACAGGAGGGCAAAAGTCATTGAAAAGAGGTATCTTTTGAGAAGCCCCCATAAAAATGTACGTATACTTTCTATTACAACTCAAAAATAAAATTGAAGCTCATTAATTATGTGGCCTGAGGTTTTTTATTACCCAACAGCTTAAATGCAATAAATATTGCCATACCAGCTACTAACAGAATAATAGCAAGAATTGGGCGCACAGCAATCCATGCAATTGCAATAACAATTAATGATAGAGCTAATGCAACAACAAATGAAACAACCCCTGTTCCAAAATGCAATACACTCCCTATAAAGGGAACCACGTCACCCAATGTAACTAAAGGCTTAAATATCATCATCAAACCTATAAACATCAATCCAAAGCCTAATAATCGCACTAACCAGGTGCGTATTGTATTGCTTTCTTGAGCCTGCTGAAACATCATTTCTGCACTTACAATACCAGTATTGATCATCTGTATTGTTGTTTTTGTTTTCGTTAAAAAAGGAGTTAGATAATTACTCTGTTGTTGTGCAATGACTGAAACCTTCTGTGGTGAACGAACTATAGTACACATAATTTTCAAATCACCAATTTGTGGGTTGTTTGGATCGTTGCCAATATATATTTCATTTTTTATCTTTTTTGCTCTACCGACAAATGCTCTATCTATCTTTGATTCATCGAGTGCTATTATCTCTTCACCTTGAATCTGTTTTATTAATTCTTCGTTTAACACAAAATCACCTACTCTAACATTCTTTGCCACAAACTCTTGTGCTGGTATCTCCATTGATCGTGGATTATTATGCCCTTCGGGATATCTGAAAGAAGATGAATCAATTATATTTTCAGACCATACTTTTTCATAAGTATATTCGGTGGTTGTCTCAGTTGATCCTCCTAATTTTTTTTCTGTTTTACTTTTTGTTATTTCTTTCCACTGATACATTTGTACCTTACGGACCATTTTTATTGCTTTTTCACTTACCCCTAATAATGTATCAGTCAACAAATCATCAGTTGCTGCATCACCAAAAAAATAAATCAACTTGCCATTATTTGCAGGATCTACTTTAGGTTGGGGCAATGAAATTACTTCACTAGCTCCTTGTGATAACCCTTGAGCAATTTTCACAGCACAACCTTCATTTTTCCATAAGACAGGAAATGCTACCAGGAATAATAAAAAACCAACACCTACACTTTTTATTGATTGGCCTAAACGTTGCAACCAGGAAGTTTTGGTAACTTCAGTAAAGCTTTCTCTATCTGTCATAGGTCAACCTCCATAATATAATTATGTATCTGTTATAGTTTTTATAAATTTTTAAAGGTATGGAAATATTGTACTATAACAGTAACATTTTCACCAAAGATTATAACTCAAATTCACGATGGATGTCAATAGAAAATATTATTTTATATTTTGTAAATTATTTGAGAAGTGAAAAGTTGAAATCTATATAAAAAAATATCTTTTATTTTTTTAGCAGGTATACCGCTATTCATTTTATAAAAATTATATGCAGTACTTCTTAAACAAAAATTATAGTAACGTAATTATGTAATGCATCAGTAATTTTACTTATAATACTTCCCAAACTGTAGTTTGCGTAACAATGGGGCAACTATCGCCCCTAAATAACGCAATGCAATATAGTTAAATTTTAAATCAATAAGCTCAATAAGATTACCATCCATATCCTGCATAAACACCCATTCATTGGGGCCAGTTTTCTGTGGCTGGCATAAAAATGTTACACCTTTATCTTTTAGCTTTTTATACCATTTCTTCACATTCCGTACATCCAGGGTAATATGTGTTAAACCAATTTTATTCCAGCATACCTTATCAGAAGGGATAGCAGGAGTAAATTCAAATATTTCAAGCACCGCACCACCTGGTGTACGCAAAAAGCCAAGACGTAATTTTGTATTTTTCAAGCCATAAAGGCTATACAATGCTTCAACCTGTTTTTCATCCATAGTTTCCTCAGCAACCAGTGGGAACCTGAACATTTCCCAATACCATTTTACTGCTTTTTCAAAATTACTTACCGTAATTCCAACATGGCTTAATGATTTTACCTTCATGATACCTCCCATTGATAATATACGTTTTTTTATTTACAACAATGCAGGTTGCCTTTGACTGGCAGCCTGCATTACAAAAGAATATTGCAACGTTATGATGCTAATTGTCCAACCGTATTCATGAATGAACCTATCTCTTTGCCATATTCCGGTGAACCTTCAATAACAAGGACACGATTTATTGAGGCTTCTATCATATCAGTGGTTTGTAATAAAATACCTAATGCACCATCAACGCTATCAAATTTAAATTCCACAAATGGTTTAGAACGAGTATATTTGCCCCTCCCTGCCTTAGAATTCCCTGCCTTCATGCGCAGATACGAAGCTATATCAGTTCCGGTTACCGACCATGCAAAAGTTCTGTCGGGGCTTTTTTTACAAAATTTTGATATCTCAGGATGACCGGCTTTGTTAAGCTGGCTTATTCCAAGTGGCAGCAAATAAAGCATAAGCCGTACCATAAGCTCACGGTCTTCTTTCTTTTTTGGTGGGGTTTTCCTGCCAATGATCTTAAGTGCCAGTAATAAATTCACTGCTTTCATTAACAGTTTAAATTTAGTTAAGCCTTTTATTGATGGCACTGCTGGCTTGCCGGCAAAAAATGCATTCATAGTCTTTACATCCTTAAATGTAAAGACTATATCTGGTTTTTCATGAATGCCATACTTTACATCCAGAACACCATCAATAAACTGCAGATATGCACCAATATCGCCAGCATCATCCTTTGCAATAAACTGCACCACACCATTTAAACCTTTGTACTTTGCAGCCATCTTTGGTCTGTATTCCAGTATTACTTTAATAAGTGGCAATGCGGCTTTTAGAAAAATTGTTGATGCAAACAATTCGTTCTGGGTTGCCATATTACACCTCGTCTTCCCAGTCTTCAGTTTGTTCAAAATCCTTGCCCATAATCTGCCGTACTTTTTCAATAATCTTATTCTGATCAAAGCCATAGTAGTTTTGTAAATCTTCAGGCAGTCCAATGATTGCATATTCATCAGGTATGCCAACCGATTCAAATGCACAGGCTTTCCCGCTTTTTACTATAACTTCAGCAACTGCACTTCCCAATCCACCATAGATATTGTGGTCTTCAAATGTCACAATTCGCCGTGTTTCCATAACCGCTTTAAGTATTGCCTCTTCATCTATAGGCTTTATAGTATGCATGTTGAGAACCCGCACACTCAATCCATCATCTTTTTCAAGAATACCAGCAGCATGGTAGGCATTATACGCAGCAGCACCACATGCTATAATTGTGATATCAGTACCATCTTTAAGCTGTACTGCTTTACCTATCTGGAAACCATAATCAGACTTTTCGTACAAAAATGGGTCAAAGCCGCGATTGATTCGTATATACACTGGACCTTTGTATTCATACGCAGCAATAACCGCATTTGCAGTTTCAATACCATCTGCCGGGGCTATCACCACCATATTTGCAAATGAACGCATTACCGCTAAATCTTCGGTGCAATGATGAGTGGTACCTGCCTGCCCAAACGATGTCCCCGCATGGGTGGCAATAATCTTTACATTAAGCTTTGGATAACAAATATCAGTACGCACCTGCTCAGCAGCACGAAGTGATGCAAATACCGCAAATGTGGATACAAACGGAGTAAGCCCTGATTTTGCAAGCCCCGCAGCCATGCCAAACATATTCTGCTCAGCAATACCTGCATTAAAAAATCTGTTTGGAAACTTTGCCGCAAACTGGCCAATCTTTGTGGACTTGGCTAAATCTGCTGAAAGTCCCACAATATCATTATGTTTTTCAGCTAAGTCACATAAAACCTTACCATAAATTTCAGCAGTTGACATATTGGCAGTGTCAACGATAGTATATGTTAATCCATCAGCAGCCATTGTTTTCCTCCTTATTTACATTTCACAATAATGTTTGTCTATACAAGCTTTGGCAAGTTCAACCTTTTCACTATCCAGTCCACCATAGTGCCATTCATATTTATCTTCCATAAAATCCACACACTTGCCTTTAATTGTATGCGCAATTATAACAACCGGTGCTTTATCTTCCTTCTGTGCATATTCAATTGCATCAGCTAATTGATTAAAATCATGTCCATCAACTTCTTTCACAATCCAGCCAAAAGCTTTCCACTTATCAGCAAATGGTTCAAGGCGCATAACCTCTTCCGTTGGGCCATCTATCATCATTCTGTTGCGGTCAACGATAGTTACCAAATTAGTAACCTTATAGTGTGCGGCAGCCATTGCAGCTTCCCACACCGAGCCCTCATCACACTCACCGTCTCCCATTATACAATATGTGAGCCAGGATTTATTCTGCAAGCGTGCACCTATTGCCAACCCCACCGCTATTGGCAAACCATGCCCTAATGAACCAGTGGATACATCAACACCCGGCACCTTGTTGCCATCTAAATGCATTCCCAATATTGAACCGGTGTGATTATATTCTTTCAAAAGCTCTTTTGGGAAATAGCCCTTATCAGCTAAAATTGGTGCATATCCCACCCCCGCATGTCCCTTGCTCAGTACAACCCTATCTCTGTCAGGCCATTGTGGATTTTTGGGATCAATATTTAAATACTTATAGTAAAGAATAACCATAATTTCGGTAAAACTTAACGAGCCACCCACATGTCCACCACCTGCCCAATATACAGTGTCAATAGTGTCCTTTCGTATCTGACATGCTTTTTCATTGAGCTGTTTTAATTCCTGCTGGCTTAACGGCATATATATCCTCCTTGTTTACAGTAATTTTTCATAAAATTCTTATGGGCGATAGTTACTGCTAAGATAACCCCATTCATGGTACAATTGCAAGCATTAATATTTTTCACCATATTTCTTCTTCAACAATTGGCATACATCATCAACGATATTCCACGTCTTCTGAATATCCTTATCTGTGTGTGCGGCTGATACAAACCAATTGTGATGCGAAGTAAAATAAGCACCACGGGCTGTACACTCAGCACACCATTCCTGATGCAGAATATTGCTTGGATCATTGGTAATGCGGACATACGGCATGGAATATGCGCCGGTAACTTTCAAATCATAACCATACTGTCCGCATATTTTAACCATACCATCGAAAAGTTTTTTGCCAATCTTATTCATAAGTACAGGAGCATTAATCCTTTTTAATTCTTTCAATGTAGCTAGAGCGGCAGCCATAGGTACAGCCTGATACCAGTAACTGCCTGTGTAAAAAACCTTTGCAGCAACAGTCCGTAGCGCATCAACACCAACCAGTGCTGAAATGGGATAACCATTGGCAATAGCTTTACAATAACATGCTAAATCAGGTTTAAACCCAAAATACGCTCCTGAGCCGCGCATATCAAGTCTAAACCCACAACGAACATCATCAATAATAAGCACTATGCCATGCTTGGTACACAGTTCGCGAATACGCTGCCAGTAGCCAGTAGCAGGGAATTCACTATCAGCAAATGTTGGATGATGATATGGTGTGGCAATAAACCCTGCAATACCATTAGGATTGGCGGCAATTGCCTCTTCAAACTGTGTAACATTATTCCATTCTATACCAATGATGTTTGCAATATCTTCTTCTATTACACCATAGTGACCATACCCCTGCATCCAGGGAGCAACGCCATGATATCCGCCTTTTATCATGACAATTTTTTTCCTGCCAGTTGCAGCGCGGGCAATCATAATTGCTAAATTGGTAACATCACCACCATTTTTGGCAAAGAAAGCCCAGTCGGCACCAGCAATTGTAGAACATAACATTTCAGCTAAATCCACCATTATTTTACCGGGTGCTGACATGCAATCGCCCTTTTGCCTTTGCTGGCTTGCCGCAGCTTCAACTTTTGGATTATTATACCCCAGCACCATTGGACCATATGCACACATATAATCAATAAACTCATTACCATCAATATCCCAAAAGCGCGAACCCTTTGCCTTTTCAGCATAAAAGGGATACATGGTAGGTGGAACAAGTGGCGCGGGACTAAAATGCCCGGGAATACCACACGGTATAACTTTTAAAGCACGCTGAAATAATTTTTGCGAATTAGAATATGTATACGTCTTACTTTTTATTTTTGCTGCCGAACTTTGTGTTGTTCCTTTAGCTTCTAGTTTCATAATAACACCTCATAAAAAGATTTTATACTAAATATAAAGCAATCCTGTCCAAAACAGGACTTACTGCATCCAACCATTCAATATGCCCTTTAGTAGCAACAGCACCAGAAGCTATTGCACTGAATGCATCCATCTTGCCATTTAAAAAATCATTGGCTATTTTCATTGATTTGAATTGTAATACTGCAAGTGGTTGTTCATGGTAGCCTTTATGCACTTCAAACCCGTTGTCCTTTTGTTCAATATACACAGCAGGGCCTTTATCAACATTCATCATCACCATGCTTCCTTTGATTTTCTTTGCAATGTGTTTCCCAATGGGATCAAAAAGTAGTAATTCTTTCAGTGCAAATAAAGCGGTGTTTAACGTCATGATGGTATTTATTGTAACAAACTTGTTATCCTTCAATTTGTTGTCATCAGGCTTCAGATAGTATTCTAAGCGTTCAGTGAGTTTTGGAAATTCTTTTGTTAAAAATCCAAGTTTTGTTAAACCCTTTAATGGGATGGGATTTGCTTTGCCATCAAACATTTTGTTTAGATGTGCAGGTGAAGTAAAAAATAACACAATATCAGGTTTTTTTTCAGTGCTATCTGTAACAATACATTTTCCATTTTCAAAAATTAAATTTACATTTCCGCTACCCTTAACAGTGAATTTTATTACTACGTTCCAGTCTTTAATAAGTTTTTTTGCTTCCTCATCATACTGAACAAGATCTTCAATATTTTGTAAAACAGCATAGAGATGTAACCGTGATTTTATGAAATCATAATTCATTTTCTTCCTCCTTTTAATTATAAAATATATTTAGAAAAATTCATTTACAATATTGATTCTTCACTTCACTCCGATTAATAGTGCTAAAAATTTCACATTACTGTAGTTATCAAATTATCAAAATAATATATGAGTGAGTACTTACTCATATATAATATATAAAAAATATGTCAACAAAAAAAATATTTTTATTTTTTATATTATTGTTATTAATGGTACATATTTTTTTTCATATAGAACAAACTCAAGTGATTGTCGCTTGCCATGTTCATCAATATACTGCGCCTGAAATATATCACTTATTTCGGCACCATTTTTTAGTTCAATGTATCCATGCTCAATTAATTGAAGCAAAAATGTTCTGATAATACCAAACGACATCTTCTGGATATTCACATCGCCGTGATGTTCATGATCATACAAACCTAAATTAACATCAGCAACCTTACAGTTGGATAACACCGCATCTATATTTATTCCTGTTTCAACACCATACATCTGCCAGAAGCTCACTTTTGTAAAAAAGGAAAGCGTACCAGCAACTTCCCCGCTTAATGGATAGGCTAATTTACGCAGTGGTTCTAAATTACTATGAACTATCGCCGAAAACAAAGGTTGTGCTACATACTTTTTTACCCTGCCCATTTCCCGCCAAAAACTTGCTTTGGCAAAATCATACCCTTGCAACACTGCGCCAGCCAGTCCTAACACAAAATGTGTTCCAAAATAGTGTGCAACCACATCAGCATCCAGAAAAACTATAACTGTATTATGGATATCTGCCTTATATCCAGTAATAAGATAATATAGGGATCTACGCATGTCGGCACCCTTACCTTTTTCAAGGCCCATATCTGGCACATTAATTGCATTACAAACTATGACCTTTGCTCTGCTGCTTGCTTCCTTAGCTTTTATCTCGGTCAATTCTTCTTTATCATCATCGAGACGTCGGTGAGACACGAATATACCATCAACACTTTGTAATGTATCGATAAGTCGTATTTTTTGATATATAAGTTCTGCCTCACGCTCACCAAAAGTGGAAAATATCACATAAATTTTTCTATTTCCCTTTATCTTTACAAGGCTTTCATCATTGAAATCAGTAGCTTCAAAATAATCGATTATACTCATAACTATCTCTCATAGAAAAATATTTAAGTTTTTTCTAAAATACTTGTAACATTTTGGTGTTTCTATTGTATATTATATGCAGGATAGTTCAAGTAATAATTTTTAGATAGTAGGAGATAGTTATGAAATCAACAAAAAGAACATATACAATTCAGTGCATAAAACCATTGAATGAAAAACATATTATCAATATACAAAGCCTGTTAGGTGTTGATTCCATAGAGTACCGATATCCCAAATTTACTATACATTATGACTTACAATTTATTAACCGACAGCTTATTTTAAAGCATCTACAGCAGGAAAAGATAGTGTATAAAACATCACTTTTACATAAAATAGCAAATGCCCTTGAAATTTTTTCAGAGAAGAATATAATCAAAAATAACAGGCTTTTGCCATTTTATAATTAATTTTATTTTTATCAATGCGAATACACCAATGAAAAAAATACTCATTTTACTGCTACTAGTATTCCTTTCTTGTTCCACATCTGATAAGCAGTTTTCTGAAAAAGTGTGGCATAATCAGGTATTACATACTGATACTTCTTCTTTGTATGCACCCCATTATAACAATGGGGAATTTTTTAATCCATGGATGCCCATGAAAGATAGAAGCTTTTTTCATTTTCTTAAATGGAAATTTTCTAATAACTCATATTCATATACTGATGAAGAAAAAAATTATTTACCACAGGTTATACCAAATCCGTTAGAAAGGATACATGCTCTTGTAAATCCTGATTTTATTATGTGGATTGGGCACAATACCTTCCTGATTAGAATTGATGGAACTTATTTTATTATTGATCCAATATTTTCTGAAAGGGCACTGCTGCCTAAACGCTTAACCCCGCCAGGAATAACTATAAATGAACTCAAACAATTGACAAATGAGATACATGTCATAATAACTCACAACCATTATGATCATCTGGATGAAGACAGTATAAAGCAATTGCCCAAAGAAGCAATGTTTTATGTGCCGCTTGGCCTGAAGGATTATTTCATTTCATTGGGAAGAAATAATGTCGTAGAGCTTGACTGGTGGCAAGAATTTGTATTGGAAAATAAATTTAAAATCGTAGCGCTTCCTAAACAGCACTGGTCCAAACGTGTTACACAATCCACCAATAGTACACTATGGGCAAGCTATATGTTGATCACTCCCAAACTTACTATATATATTGCAGGTGATAGTGGCTATTTTATTGGTTATCGCGAATATGCTAAGAAATTTCCTCATATTGATTATGCATTATTGCCAACAACTGCCTATCATCCACGGTGGTTTATGCACTATGCCCATATGGATGTATATGAGGCACTCATGGCGTTTGAAGATTTGGGGGCACAGTATTTCATACCCACCCAATGGGGAACCTTTGCTCTTGGCGAAGAGCCTCCAGGTTTTCCGGCTCTTGACCTTAAAAGAAAAATTACTGCAAAAGGGTTGGATCAAAAACGGTTTTTAATAATGGATATTGGGGAAATTAAATTATTAAAAAAATAAATCTATTTATTGTTATGGCTTTGTGCTATTCCTGTGATAAATGTTTTTAGTAAAAACTTTTTTAGGAGGGAGTGTGATGCTATTTTTTTAAGAATCTTATACATACCCATATTATTTGGATCCTTTTTGTTTAATATTAAACTACAAAATCAATTCTAACATATTTCAATAATTTTTTTTTAAATTATTATTGACAAAAATTATTTTATTTTTATACGTTAAAAATCAAATTAGATATAAATAAAAAAAAATTACATTTATAATTAAAAATAAAAATTTTGGAATGAATTGTATGATTAAAAAATATTTAAAAAAAATAATCCCCTATATTTTTAATTTTTTAATAATTTTTTCCACTCTCTTTTTTGTTATTTTAACGTTTAGCAATCATGCTACTGCAACATATTTGGGTATTGGAGGACAATATTCTTATTCATTTTTAAATTATAAATTTCCAAAAGATATCTTTGATACTTCACCCCACATTCAAGATTTAGAAGAAATAGGAATTAAAAACAATACAAGGGCAATGTCCAGTGATTACGGTTTAAGTGTTATAATAGATGATGGAGATGATTTTAAATATCTTAATAAAATTAATCTAAAATTAGAATACTATAAGTTTGCAATTTACTTAGATGACACAAATAATTCAATAAAAGGAACTAGAGTAGGTTATCTACTAACTTTTGGGTTTGATCTTTTTGGAAGTGAAACAAATAAATATTTTGCAGGTCTTACTACAGGATTATATTTCAGTTATGGCACTACCACAATAAACAACTCATCCTATCAAACATACGAAATGCCTATAGGTTTAAGTTTAGGTAATAAATTCGCTATATCTGATAATACCGCATGCATAATATCATTGGTATATAGCTATTACAATTGGTATATGAATAATATAACATTTCTAGGCGGTTTCAATAACGTTGCAGGTGTAGGAGGTTTTATAACAAGAAAAAATGAATTTACTATATCTTTCAGCTATGTTTTCCAGATAGGATCTATTTTCATTTAACATTAAAATCATTGTAACAAATTTTAATTAAAATTTTATTTTAAGGGGAGGTTTTTTAATGCTTAAAAGAATTATATTATTTTTTTATGTAAGCATTATTCCTTTAATGCTTGCATGTACTTCTTTGCAAAAGGATATATCAAATAATTCATTCATATTTGGAAGGATTATAAGTGATACTGAAAGTTTAAGTGTGCAATATGTAAATTTCATTGAGTGTCCTAATACCAAAAATTCAAAAGAATATGAATCTGATACCCATAAACAATCTGGTTATTTCTGGTTGGCTAATTTAAAATCTGGATCGTATAGAGCAATCTGGTTCTACCAAAAATCATTATTTGATTATATTACCAGTAACCCCGGTAAATATTATATTCTACCTTCATATGGAAGTGGTCCTTTTCTGGTTAGAATTAATAAACCCGGAATTTACTATATGGGAACATACAAATATATCATTGATCCAAAGAAAAATTCAGTTAGTAAGATACTTATGGGTAGTCCAACTACATTTGATATGGAAAAAGTTAAGGATGATAATCCTGCTGAAATATTAGAATGGATATTGAAAAACAGAATACGAAAAAGTTCACCATGGTATCATTTAATAGAGAAAACTTTAAAAGAAAGGAGCTGGATCAATGCAGAAGATACGGTTAAATTGTAAAATTAAATTTTCTTTCTTTGTATTATTAATAACATTTAGTTTGTTTATAACAGCCTGTACCACTGCTAAAAGTGTTACCTCAATTGATAGTATTGGCAAAAACGATGTTCTGATAGTAGGTAAAATAATATTAGAACCTTCACTTTCTAAAGATGAATTGAAAACACCATATTCACTCCCAATGTATACTGTTTATGGGAAATCCGGTAATATAAATATATATTTTCAAGACACATTAACATCACTCACTAAACTTGAAGTAGGTATGAAAGAATCTATCAATTCAATATCAACTGAATTTGATAAAACATTTTTTATTAAAATTAAAAGAAAACCCATATATTTATATTATGGTTATATTATTATGGGTTATGATTCAGATATAACTGACAGTTATATATTCCATTATTTACCAGCAGGGTGGAAACTTAATATCTCTGATCAAGATAAGGCAATATATATTGGGACAATAAAATATACACGTGACGAATTTTTTAGAATAAAAAAAATAGAGGTAATTGATGAATATGATACCATAGCCAAAGAATATGAAGCCAAATTTGGCACCAAATTGCCTTTAAAAAAATCTTTATTGCTGCCAATTGAATAATCGTTATATAAAAATAAATATTATAAAATTTTCTTCAATCAAAAGCACCTCCGGCTAATTACCAGGAGGGGCTTTTTTATTAGTTAGATAATAAATTTTCTTACGGTACAAAATATCCAGCCCATTCTGTACCCTTCTGGCCTTTGTATGAAACATTGACAGTAAGATCTGACCACCATCCCTTCAATGACTTCATTTTAAACGTTGAATAAATTAATACATAGCGATAATCGTTTGCTTTTTTTATTGCATCATACACTGTTCGTAATCCATCCAATTCACTTGCTTTATAAATTGCGCCACCTGTTTCCTGGGCTATACGCATTAAAATTGGGGATTTTGTTTTTAATGTAAGAATATACACTGGAATAAAATGCGATTTTGCATAATCAATGATAATATCAGCAGAATATGCTTTAAAATCTTGTTCGTTTGCATCACCATCTGTAATGAGTATTACACCACGCCGCGACATTTCAGGCAAGACATCGCTGATTGCAGTATAAAGTGCTTTGCCAATATCACGCCCTTTGCCATAATCAAATGACTTTAATACTTTTAATGCTCTGCGCCTACTCCAATCATACTGATTGGCAACCCAGGTATCATCAGCAAAGTTTATTATTTTTAGTTGATCGTTTTTATGCATTTTTTGCAATATAAACTCGGCAAGCCATGGCACGTCATTATGATAGTTTTTCAATGTACCTGAACGGTCAACACACATAACCATTGAAGCTGCTGGCATCATGTTTTTTAGATAATCAGCACTCATATTGGTGATTGTTGCCCCATCTTCAATGATAGTGAAGTTTTCCTTTGTTAATCCATAGATTGGTCTGCCATAACGGTCACGGATATTGCAATACACTGCAACAACAGGAAATTTTTTTGCATCAACATTAGTTACTTCTACTTCAATGTTGCTTATCTGTTGCTGAAGAGGTGAAAACATATATATGGCTTCATTTTTATTGCTACATGTATATACAAACCCATTATCATCCATAACAGCCGAAGTAAGATGATAAAATTTCTTTTTCCCTTCCCAGCTAACAAACCACTGTGATTGACCTGTTTCAAAGTTATACATAAAAAGGCCTTTTTTTTCATCACTCACAGCCATGAGGTTACCCTGTACAAAGATTCCACGGGGTACAGCAAACTCCGATGGTGTAAGGTTCTCAACAAAATTACCTGAATCATCAAAGACAGCTATCCGTTTGTTGTTTGTATCAGTCACATATACGTTTTCATGCCGTACTGCCACATCAGTTGGTTTATTCAGTTGACCTTCATATTCACCAAATTGTCCAAATGCCAGTATGAATCGTCCATCTAAACCAAACTTTTGAACACGGTGATTGCCACTGTCCACTACATATAAGGAACTATCGCCGCCAAAACAAACCCCCTCAGGGCCGTTAAACTGGCCTTCCTGATTACCTGTGCTGCCAATTGTTTTAACTACTTTGCCATCAGTGTTAATAATAAACACTTTATTATTTGCAAAATCAGTTACAGCCAGAAGTTCCGACTTATAATCTATACCATAGAGCTTACCGTCAAGATTGTATGTGCGGGTAAAAATGCCTTCACCATTAGGATCAAGCTTTACAAGTTTGCCATTGGAAAAAGATGTGATATACATGTTTTTATCATTATCAATGGCAATATCAATGGGTGATGAAAAACGGAACCTTCCTAAATCAACAGGTAAATATGAAGCTGTTTCAATAAGTTCAATTGGTTGTACAAACGAGCTGTACAACGAACCCCTGAAATTAATCATATCAATTTTATTTTGAATAAGAGGATTTTCTTTGGTCATATCAAGCAGGATTTGCCATTGTTGAAGTGCCAGGTTTGTATACCCTGCCAATTTGTAGGCACGTGCTAAATATTCATTTGCGGTATAGTACTCAGGATACACTTCTAATGCTTTTCTGAAAAATTCAATAGCGGCAAGATAATGCATTTCATTAAAGTGATACATCCCCTTGGCCACTTCACTTTTGGCTTTCTGGAAAATAGCAACCTGTTTATCTAAGGTTATACCAATGGTTGGAATGAATGTAATAAGTACTATTAAAACTACTATTATTTTTTTTAGCACAGTGTATCCTCTGTAACTGATTATAATATTTTTATAATTATCGGTATAGCAAGCAATATAATTGCATATTGTCAAATAATGCAATTAATTTATCTATTTGCGGGATAAAATCTGTTTTAAAAATTGTCCTGTATATGAACCTGAAGCCTTAGCCACATCTTCTGGTGTGCCCTGGGCAATGATACGCCCACCTGCATCACCACCTTCTGGCCCTAAGTCAATGATCCAGTCAGCACATTTTATTACATCTAAATTATGCTCTATAACAATGACAGTATTGCCCTTTTCAACTAAACTTTGTAATACATCAACAAGCTTTTCCACATCAGCAAAGTGCAATCCAGTAGTTGGCTCATCAAGGATATACAGTGTGTTGCCTGTAGCGCGTTTTGATAGCTCAGTAGATAGTTTAACCCTTTGTGCCTCACCACCTGACAGTGTTGTTGCAGGCTGACCCAATTTGATATATCCCAGCCCTACCCGTTTTAATGTTTCAAGCTTAGATTTTATTGATGGGATATTAATAAAAAACTCATAGGCTTCATCAACAGTCATTTCCAGTACTTCATATATATTTTTCCCTTTATAACGAACTTCCAATGTTTCATGGTTATAGCGTTTACCTTTACATACTTCACAGGTTATATAAACGTCGGGTAAAAAATGCATTTCTATCTTTTTAATGCCATCACCCCAGCATGCCTCACATCTGCCTCCTGTTACATTGAATGAAAACCTCCCCGGCTTGTACCCTCTAATCTTTGAATCAGGTAAATTTGCAAAAAGCTCACGGATTGGCGTAAAGGTACCGGTATAAGTAGCGGGATTGGAACGTGGTGTTCTTCCAATGGGTGACTGGTCAACATCTATTACTTTGTCAATATATTCTATCCCTTCTATCTTATTGAATTTACCGGGATAGTCTTTGCTGCGCATCTTCAATGATGCCAGTGCCTTATATAAAATATCAATTACTAAAGTAGATTTTCCTGAACCGGAAACACCGGTAACACAGGTAAACACCCCTAAAGGGAATGACACATCTATTGACTTCAAATTATTTTCTGCCGCACCCCGTATAGTTAAATACTTTTCAGTCTTTCTGCGCCTTGACGGTGTTTTTATATACCTCTTCCCACGTAAATATAATCCAGTAATTGATGTTTCATTTTGTTCTATTTCCCGCGGTGTCCCCTGCGCTACCACATAGCCACCATCAAGCCCTGCACCAGGACCCAGGTCAACAACATAGTCTGATTCACGGATTGTCTCTTCATCATGTTCAACCACAATCACCGTGTTGCCAATATCACGCAATTCTTTTAATGTATCTAAAAGCTTTTTGTTGTCACGCTGATGCAGACCAATGCTTGGCTCATCAAGAATATACAGCACACCCGTTAAACCTGACCCAATCTGCGTGGCAAGCCGTATGCGCTGTGCTTCACCCCCAGACAATGTCCCTGCCGCACGGTCAAGGGTCAGATAATCAATACCCACATTGGAAAGAAATTGCAAACGTGCTCGTATTTCTTTAAGTATCTGGCGGGCAATTGTCATTTGAGTTTCAGACATCGACAAGTCATTAAAAAATTTTACTGCTTCTTTAATGGACAGTGCACTAATATCAGCAATATTCTTATCAATAACTTTCACTGCTAAGCTTTCAGGCCTTAGTCTTTTGCCGCCACATGCATCACATACTCTATTGCGCATAAAGCCTTCCATCCATTCGCGCATCTCATCAGATTGTGTTTCTTTATAACGACGCATTAAATTTGGTATCACACCTTCAAATTCTTTTGTAAATTTATATTGCGCTTCAAATCGCTCAATAGAATAGTCAAATTTTTTACCATTTGATCCATATAAAACAATATTCTGAATTTGTTTTGGCAGCTTTTTCCACGGCGTATAGGGATCAAACTTAAGATGCCGTGACAGCGTCAGCACCTGTTCCTGATACCAGTAGCTGGTAGTTTTACCCCATACCGCCAGTGCCCCATCCATCAGTGATTTATCGGGATTGGCAACAATAAGCTCTGGATCAAACTGCATGATAAATCCAAGGCCATCACAGGTTGGACAGGCACCATATGGACTATTAAAGGAAAACATGCGGGGCGATAGTTCCGGTAATGAAATATCACAGTCAGGACAGGTCATTTTGGTGGAAATTAACTGCTCGTTATCATCTATGATTAATATTACCTGACCATCAGCTAATTCAATTGCAGTCTCAATTGAATCTGATAATCGTGAACGGATATTCTCTTTAAGTACTATCCTGTCAATGATGACCTCAATGGAATGTTTTTTATTTTTATCCATTTTTATTGTATCATCAAGTGAATACACCTGCCCATCAACTCTGACTCGCGAATACCCTTGCTGCTTGAATTTTTCAAACATATCCTGATACAAACCCTTGCGCCCACGCACAACCGGAGCAAGTACCTGTATTTTTGTCCCGGCACTATGGGTAAGTACGTTTTCAACAATCTGGTCAATGGTTTGTGAGGTTATGGGTTTTCCGCACTTATAACAGTATGGCACTCCAACCCGTGCAAACAGTAAACGCAGGTAATCATGAATTTCGGTTACAGTACCCACTGTTGAACGAGGATTGCGGTGAGTGGTTTTCTGTTCAATGGATATTGCAGGTGAAAGCCCTTCAATAAGGTCAACATCAGGTTTTTCCATCTGGCCCAAAAACTGCCTTGCATACGCCGACAACGATTCAACATACCGTCGTTGCCCTTCAGCATAAATGGTATCAAAAGCTAAAGAGGACTTCCCTGATCCGGAAAGTCCTGTTATAACAACCAGCTTTTCCCGTGGAATGTCAATAGAAATGTTTTTTAAATTGTGCTCACGGGCACCTTTGATGCGAATATATTGCTGACTCATATCTGTGTAATATTAGTAGAACCACACATCGGACAGATAATCTCCAGATCTTCAATATCTTCATCTTTATGTTTTACAATGACATCTTCCCATCGGTAATCGCAATCATCGCAGGCTAAAATCACTGCTATTTGTTTTTCATCTTCTTCCACTTCATCTTCTTCTACTAAATCATCTTCAAGCATCTCTTCTTCAAGCATCTCTTCATCATCAAATGTTTCTTCATAGAAATCATCTTCATATACTTCATCATCAAATTCTTTTTCAAAATCATTTGGCATAATCTACACCCTCGTATACAGATATTATTATGCAAAACACTACTATCAATATATGAATACTTTAAAAACTATCTAACAAAATTTTAAAAAAAATACAAAATTTTAAAGTATTTTCTTATTACCCCGCTTATGCACTACAATACAAATGTAGTGCAAAACAAAGGCAAAAATTTTTAAAAAATTAGCGTAATACCTTTTTGTCAAAAAAGTTAGTATATGCAAAATGGTCAATAAAAAAAGTTATTTTTTTATAGATTTTGGTTTTACCAATTTTGCAGGTGGTTGCTTCATTGTTTTTTGTTCTGGCTCTGATTTTTTCATTTCAATAGCATCAGGCAATGTATCCAACGTGCTCAATAGTATATCCCACACACCAAAAAAGCCACCTGCTGAAGAATACTCTTTAAATTCCACAGTTAAGGTTTTATTAACAATAAATTCACGAGTAATGTTAAGTACAACAGTGCTGTTTTTTATTGTCATTTCACTGAATGCAAGTTGCTTAACAGGTTTGTTATTACAGGATATAACACACAAAGCATCAATGGGTGTTTTTTCAGGATGATCAAAAGTCACAAAATTTATATGCAGGTAGTATGAACTCTCAGTTAAATTTTCAAAGACAATCCTGGAGCCATATTTTGAAATAAACCAGGCACAGTTATCAATAACTGGCTTATCATCGTAATTTACGTTACAATAATATACTTTACCCCAATCGGAAATTTTTTTGTAATCTAACGCTGTTATCCAGTTCCATTGTACCAAAAAACTATCCTTTGGAGCAAGCTGGTACACTTTAATTATGGGCGATAGTTCCTGCGAATGGCCATTGCCATATAGCATGGCTGCCAGTAAAATCACACTTACTGTAAATATCATGTATCTCATCGTCTCAATAATTTCAGACACTTTATACAAGTGCAAGAATTTTTTTCTCTTTTTTAGTGCTCTGACCCATTTGCCCAAAACCCCGTCGCAATGAATACACCGTCATCACAAGACCCGGCAAATTCCTCTCAATACATTCCTTATTTTACTCGAAACACCCGACGAACTTTTAGTGGATACCGGTCTCCGAGTCCGTGCTAAGCATGCATATCGAGGTGACCGACTTGCACCCTTTATCAATTGAGATGGCTTCCCGAAAAAATCGCGATAAATTCAAAATTCGTAGTGATATACATTTTATTCAAATTTTACGCTTCTATTTATTTATAATTTATTAAAATAAAATTGACAAATACAATAATATATTGAATTATTCCCATTCAATAAACCAACCATTTTTAAAAAAAAATTTAAAAATAAAAAGGAGGATTTTCCCATGAAAAAGCATTTTCTTAATCTCTCAAAGTTTATGTATCTGTTTTCACTTATTTTAATTTTTATTCTGTCTTCGTGTGGAGGCGGAGGTAGTGATAGTAATGATAAGCCAAGCTGGACAATTATGGTATACATGGCTGCAGATAATGATCTTTCAATGTATACGTACTCCGACCTTAATGAAATGATTAGTAGTATTAACAACGATGGGAATGTCACCATTATTGCTTTATGTGACCAAGATGGAAATTCCGATACAAATTTATATAAAATTAAATATTATTCAACCGAGCAATTGTTTGATGCAACCTTGGGAGTTACCTCAAACTCTTCCGAACTTAATATGGGTGATCCCCAAACATTAAGTAAATTTATTGATTTTTGCAAAAACAACTATCCTGCTGATAATTATGCTCTTGTTCTATGGAATCATGGAGGTGGATGGCGCAATAAAATGCCCCAAAAAATTTCTATACAAAATTTAGACAGCATAAAACAATATATTGCAGATAAAAAATTAAAAAGCACTACCACTAAAAGTTCATTATCAACCCTTTTGGCAAAAAAAACCACTTTGCCAGTAAAAGCTGTATGCTGGGATGAGACTGATAATAATGACTACCTTACAATGGCCGAAGTAAAGCAAGCCGTTAGCGGCAAAGGCTTAACGTTAATTGGATTTGATGCTTGCCTTATGGGAATGGTTGAGGTTGCTTATGAGCTAAAAGACTGTGCACAGTATATGGTTGCCTCAGAAGAAACTATTCCAGGATTTGGCTGGGCGTATGATTATTTATTACAAAAATTTTATGCAAGCTCGCAATCGCCAGTTGATTTAGGTAAAGCCATAATTGATGGATATAAAGAATCGTATGAAGAACATGGTGAAGATGGTGTTACGTTATCACTTATAGATTTAAGTAAGATGGATGCGCTGGCAAATGCCATTGATACGTTTGCCTCATCATTACAAAGCCAGGCTGACAAAAGCATAATAACTGCAGCACGCCACAAAACATTATGTTTTACAGTTCCTCATTACATTGACCTATACCATTTTGCTCAGAACGCTTCATCATTTACAGGGGCATCTGATGTTATGCATGCAGTGCAGGATGCTGTTGTATACCATACATATTTAGATGATTCAGGTGAATATGGTTTTGATAATTCCCATGGTTTATCAATCTATTTTCCAGTTAATAAAGATTATGATTCTGAATATAGTGACTACAACACATCAAACATAGATTTTGCACAAAAAAGTTGGGATGAGCATTTAGCAAATTACTTTGTCAATGCAACAAAACATACTATTGAAACATTCCCTAATGGTGGTGGTAGTGATACAGATACCTATATTGCTGTATTTTATTACAACAATGGAATATTAAACTACCTGTGGGAAGATGATGATAATGGTACTACTAGTCTTTATTCTAAAATTAATATACCATTAGCGTCTGGAAGTATATATTATATACTATGTTTGGATATTTGGGGTGATTATGGATATTATTCAATCCTTGTAAATCAAAATGGCGGTGGCTTATCATCGTCTACACCATCATCATATGATGTTAATGAACCAGATGATAATTGGGAACAAGCTAAACAAATAATCTATGGTACTGTTTATGATTATTATTTATCATATAAAGACCTTGATTGGATGTATACAATAATTCCTTAAGCTATAAATAATATGAATTTGTAGAAGGACTTAAGCATAATTGCCAGTCTTTCTACTCTTAAAATCATTTATTCTATATTGGATAAAAAGAATTGGAGGCTTTAATATGAAAAATATTATGTATATAATTATACTTATTTTTATGACATCAACGCTTTATTCCCAGAAACATTTTTTAAAACAAGAATATTCCAATACTAATACTAAAGGGAATATCATTTTTGGCCTTGTTACCAAGAAGAATGATACATATTATATAACACATAACTGGCGTTCACGATCACTGGTAACATATAAAATTGAAGGGAACACTGCAGAACTTGAAAAATTTGTCAATAAGCCAGTTTTAGCAAAAGGTAAAATAACACAATCAAATGAAATCCCTAGAAATCGCTTTATACTTGAATCAGTAACTAAAAGCTGGGAATCAGGTAAAAGCATCTCATTAAAAGGACACGTTAAAAAAGGTAAAAATCATATTTATTTTATTGAATATCCATTACCAAATGAGCGCTTTATGTATATTGTGACCAGCGATAAAACAAATTCCATTGAAAAGTTTAATACAAAATTTATTACTGTAAAAGGTATAATCAAGGCAGAAAATAACTGGAACAAAATTTTTCTTGAAATAGAAGAAATAGAAGAAAAGTAAATTACAAAATTATTGCAGTATTTATTTCTATAATAATGTAAAATCTTGAAATATACCTGCCCTGCCGCCTTACCCTTCGGTGGCAGGGTTGTTTTATTTAGTATTAATAGTTATAAAAAACTGTCCCATTTACCATCAGTTGACCTTTTCCGGTAACTATCGCCCAAAATATTATATTATGTAATTTTTGCAATTTCTTTTATTGGATGCAATCCGTGGCTGGTATCATCAGTAAGAATCTCAAACGCACAACGGTTTTTTGTTTTTAAAGAAAATTGCTCACCCCCAATAGTGCATACAAGCTCACATGAAGCAATCTTTGTATTGAGGCAGTATTTTATTCCCCCTGGCGGATTATAATATGGCAAACATACAAAATCCTTATTAAGTGCAAAGATTGAACCTGCTAAGCTAATGTCCTTTGATCTGGCATTGAAATCCCAGTAGAAATAACCAAAATGAGCTCGGCATAATGTTTCACCCAGTGAATTCAATGCATACTCCTTGCCCTTGTATCGTAAAACAATTGGAGTCATAAAAGGTGTCCACAGCGGACCTAACTTTATCCGTGCAGTTGCCAGTTCAAGAAATGCCTCAGGTTCATTATCAAATCCACAAACCTGGCCCCACGCATAATGATCTGTATGCTTTGATCCCCAGTTGTGGTTCTGGCTTCCCACCCAGTTATCAATGGTAATTGTTTCTCCATTTACATTTATTGTGCCATTAAATATTGCATTGGGCAATCCAACTAATGATTTTGCCTTAGGCAATTTTGTTGTATATAGCTTTGGTGGAAATAAAAAAAGGGGCTCTTCATTGCCGGTATAGGTTACATCCCATTGTATTTTTTGCGATCCATAGCCAATACAACCATTGAGCGTTCCCGGCGTTAATACCGCATCACCAATAACAATGTTAAAATCATCCTGTGCAAAACTACAACGCAAGATTGGATACTCAGCCTTCAATGCTATATGATTATCTGTAGCACCATTAAAAATAATAGCCCATAATTCGCCTATTGCATTATCAGGCTTTCTTGCAGGCTGAAAAATAGTATAGCGTATCCAGAATGCCAACGGCCGGTAAGGATGATTTGCACGCACAAAAAAGCTTTCGTAGTGACCACCCTTCCCAGGCCTGTAACGTGTATAATTTGCACTGGCAATTAAACTTTCTTTATCCATAGAGTACTCCAAATATAAAATATGTGCGATAGTTACTGTTAATACATCGAAGTTTATAATTCATTATAGCTTTGTAGCAATCGGTACAGATAAACCACCCACACCCCTAACGGGAAATCGGTTATAAAAATAATACAATTTGCAAGATTGTTTGCGTTATTAGTGTACACAAACCCAGATATAAAAGCAAGCAAACCACATACAGATGATGTAAATTTCATAGTTGCTAAAGGTATTACCATAGTACTATATCGTTCTGCATTTTTATAGAGCAGCAATGAACATACAGTTACCCCTGCCATCATAGATACACTTAATATAGTGTAAAATTGACTTTGTTGGTGTGCCAGGGGAAGTGATGGAAACAATTTTTGCGATAGTTCATTGATAATAGCCATAAGTTGTGGTGTAAAAAAAATAAAGACAAAGGTGGTAATAACAAACGCAATTGCATACACAAGCCCTGTTATTTTTATCAGATTAAGCAATTTTTCTTTATTCATATATTCCCCCTTAAACCATTACATTGTAAAGAAGCTTTTCCTACACGTCATTCCGGGCTTGACCCGGAATATTTACCCTCACCATTATAGATCCTGAATCAAGTTCAGGATGACTGCACTGAATCAATCCTGAAATAAATTCAGGATGACTTATTGCTTCACGTCATTCCGGGCTTGAGCCAGAATCTTTACCCTCACCATTATAGATCCTGAATCAAGTTCAGGATGACTGCACTGAATCAATCCTGAAATAAGTTCAGGATGACTTATTGCTTCACGTCATTCCGGACTTGAGCCGGAATCTTTACACCACACTGTCATTTCGAGCACAGCGAGAAATCTTTGCTTATCACGTTATGATTTCTCCTCACTTCGTTCGTCGAAATGACATGAGGGCAGAAGTCATTTTAAAGAGATGCCTTTGGGTATACCCCCCCCTCTATCAAAAAACATCAAAATGACATATTAAAGAACTTCATACACATTAAATACAATTATTTACCATTCTCTAAATAGTTTTTTATGCCATATAGATAATCTTTTATACTCTTTTTTGTAAGGCTGTTTTCCACAAACCCTGGAACAGGCACTGAAACTTCAACAACCGGAGCATAGTACAGTAGGGTGGTATTGTCATCCATTGATATGCAATATTGATATCCTTCAATATTTCTAATTCCACTACTGTGGGGATTAATATGATTTGTAATGTTATACAACTTTATATCATCATCCGATAGCAATCGCCATTTCTGAAAATAATTGTTTTTTTGATTTTGTACTATGAGTGTATATCTAAATTTTAAAAATGTAACATGTATCTGACCCTCAATGACAGATGTAGTGCCATTTATTTTTGTTAACACCTTATAATAATCCAGACCATCGACATAGTGGGACATATGTTCCCAATCAAGAATACATTTCCACACTTCTTCAACAGGTTTTTGTATCAGTATTGCACCAACAACACGCGCCATCTCACCTTCCTGTGTTTTTTGTTTATATTTTTTTATAATACTATTACCCGCTTTTAACGCGTTAATATCCTCTTTACTTAAATCCGAAGGGAAATTATTAGAATATGCATTATAATAAACAATAATTAAACTTACTATAAGTACAATCATCGTTTGTATAATTTTGTTAAATTTAAAGTGCATAGGTCTTCCTAAATAATGTACTCTTTACTTTTGCTTTTTTAGATCATCTGCAATATGCTGCGAAATCTTTGTTGCAAGTGCCATTATTGTTATCTGTGGATTTACTCCCAGTGATGTTGGTACAATGCTGCCATCGGCAACATACAGATTGTCCGTGTTGAAACATTTGCCATTGCTATCAACTACTCCCCAGTTACTATCGCCACCCATACGACATGTACCCAATGGATGAAATGCAAATACTTCAGGTATGTGCGTTCTTTTTATGGTGTGCATTTTAAGTTTAACAACATCATCCATTGAATGTATCATTGGGAATGAAGCGATAGGGGTAAATATTTTTTTTGCTCCTGCCGCTATGAAAACTTCGGACAAATATGCTATACCCTTTTTTAATGTTTCGATATCCTGTGTATTCAGATTATACCATGATAACGGCGTATCCAGCGAACCAAAAACCTTTCCCTGACCGGTGTCATGTACCATAACCCCAAATGCAGCAATATGCGAAAATTGCTGTGCCAGCTCAAAAAATTCATTCCCAATCCCTGGCAACGATGCAGTTAATATTGATGGGTGCACAAATATGCCTTCCAACATAATGCCTTCATCTGCATAATCATCAATATATGCACCCTGTGAAACACCAACCCAACCATTAACTACTTCTTCCATCAGAGCAACAACACGCGAACATGGATGTATCTGGAGGTGTTTGGCAAGATGTTTATTCTTAACACCACTTTTTTTAAGCAATAATGGCGTAATCATTGTACCACATGCGCAGACTATGATTTTTGCTTTCACAATGCACTGTGCAATATTTTCCCCTTTGTCACCAATAACATTACATTGCACAGCATATGCTTTATTGTTTTTAAAGAGTATCTTTTGTGCTTTGCAATGAGTAAGCAATTGAGTATTATATTGCAATGCACGTGGGATGTAGCTTACCTCGGTACTTTGTTTTGCTCCTTCAACACAGCCAAACTGGCATGTACCACACCCCTTGCAATTTTTAACATTGTGCTTTAATGGCTTGCAATGTAAACCCAATGCATCAGCACCGCGTTTGATAATCTTTGCACAGTTACCCAGGACATCCCAGGATAATTCCGTCACATTAATAATCTTCTCTACTCTTTCAAAATATGGTTCCAAGTTTTTGTAATCTATATTAACCCGCAAATTTTCTTTCCACTGCATAATAATATGTTCTGGCGTACGAAAACATGTTGCCGAATTAATTGCGGTTGTACCACCAACACATCTGCCGGTAGGAATGGAAATTGGAGGAATGCCAAATGAAACAGTACTACCTGCCCCACGCCACATTGTTTTCATATTCTTTAAAGGCTTTCCATCATAATCGTTTGTTGTATAATAGCCACCTTCTTCAATGACAATGACACTGTAACTCATCAAAGCTAACTCATATGCTACAACAGCGCCACCAGCTCCGCTGCCTATAACACACACATCAGCATCAAATGAATTATACTTTTTATAATCGTTTTGTGAGTATATCATGCTATTACCTATCTACAATGCTCTAAATGGGTATACCCAATATGAGCTGCATGAATATCATCATCAAAATATACCAGAGTGCTGATAAGTTTTACTATCATAATAATACTTTGCCCATAAAATGATTTTTCACATTCTTTTAAAAGTTCAACTATGTGATCCCCAGCAAGGGAATAAAGCATTGCTTGTTTTTTTATAATCGATAGTACATTGAAATAAACCACACTGAAGTGTATTGCCAGCTTAACGTAAAAAGGAGTAAGCTCAATATAACCTTTAAACTGGATTATTGCTTCATTATCAGCAAAATCATCTTTCCCAATTATTGCCTGAACCAATGCAACAAGCGTTTTTGTTGATATACTATGTATATTCATAATATTTATTTTACTCTTTCTTAATATAGACTTTAAGTACATATTATAAATTGAGAAAAAAAAGTCAAACTTTTTTTAAAACTTTTTTTATTGATTTTATGTGCTATTACTTGTTTATTGATATTCTTAAATACAAATTTATAAAATAAGGAATGAACCATGTTACCACGAACACCTGTACTTGGTATGTTTTTTGCAATGATTATCGCTATATTAATTGTTCTGGTGTTTGAAATACCCGGAAGACCTTTTACCATACGGCTTGCTATATGGCTGTATACTCTATCACTTCTTCCTGGCTTAGGCATTGCTATGCTTTTTGACCCGGCACCCCGTGCAGCAAGAGAACGCTTTTTAAAAATTAATTTTTATGAGGAGAAAAAATCATAAAAGCAATACTTTTTGACATAGACGGGACGTTGCTCAGAACACACGGTGCAGGCAAACAGGCAATGGTTCAAGCTGCCATTGAGGTATATGGTACTGCTGGCGATATGGAATCAGTTAATTTTCAAGGGCGCACTGATCCTCTTATACTCATGCAATCACTGATGCCACATGGTATTAATGAAGAAACTATCTTTGCTCATATAGAGGATTTTAAGCAACGATACTTTGCATACTTAAAAAATGCAATGCCCCATGCTGAAGCAATTCTATTGCCCGGAATCCATGAGTTATTGCAAGCACTCACTGAATATGATAATATAATTGTAGGTCTTTTAACCGGCAACTTTTATCAGGGCGCTTTGATTAAGTTACAGCATTTTGATATCTTCAAGTATTTCCGTATGGGTGTATTTGCTGATGATACCCACATCCGCAATGAAATGCCCACAATAGCGCTTCAAAGGTTATATTCCTTAACAGGCACTTTATTTGAAGCAGAAGACCTCATTATAATTGGCGATACCATCTATGATATTGAGTGTGGCAAAACAGCAGGTGCAGTAACGGTTGCTGTTGCAACGGGATGGACAGATGCTCAAACACTGTTACAGCACAAACCTGATTACTTTTTCCAGGATCTATCGGATACAAAAGCATTTTTATACACAATAAAAGAACTGCATGAGTGCATCAAATTGAAAGTACAATGATGTAGTAGTAAACCATACCATATTCTGATTCGGAGGTTACAATGCAATTAGGACATGTAGCTGTATCATTTATCATATCATCATATGCACCGCAAATAACCGGTGGTGCAATGCAGGCATTTTCACTTGAAAGCATTCTGGTGGCGTTTGGTGCGCACTGGCTTCCCAATCTAGATGTTATCCCCATCAAGTTAGGCTGGGCAAAGGATTCATTTCACTGTACATGGTCACATTCGTTGGTGTTTGCATTTGCAGTTGCTCTAATACTGCTACCATTTAACAGCGCCTGGGCAGCACTGGCATTTGTAAGCCTTATTGTGCACTTTCTTGCTGACATGCCAAGTAGTGTTGGGCTGCCACTTCTTATGCCCTTTACCAATAAACGATTTACTATTAACCTGTGGGCTGATACCGGTCACTCAGGCTGGGATGCACTTGTTGGCACCTATGTACAGGCATGGACATGGATACTTGAAGGTGGTGCATTTGTATTTTTATTAGTGCGTATGTATCAGCTTGGCATTATTTCTTAGGGCGATAGTTACTGTACAATAATCCATTATGAAAACAATTAAATCTTCGTATGAATATATAATCATTGGCAGCGGCTTTGGTGGATCATTCCCCGCATATGAGTTAGCAAAAGCAGGAAAAGAGGTGTGCATTGTTGAACGTGGTGTGTGGGTAAAGCGCGATGATAGCTGCTGGGACGAATTTGCATTGCATCTTCAGGAAAAACCACTATATCAGGGACACACACCCTATTTAGTTGATCAGTCAGGGAAAATTGAAGATGATTGGCCGTATGATACTGTTGGAGGCATGTCAACGTTTTACGGTGCTGCAGCATTCAGGCTCAGAGTTCAGGATTTTGAAGGACCACCACAACCTGATACCGATAAACGCAATACTGAACTGGCATGGCCCTTTAACTATTCTACTCTTTCACCTTTTTATGACAAAGCTGAAGAACTACAGTGCGTTGCCGGCATACGGGGACAGGACATAACCGAACCACCACGAAAAAAGGATTATCCGCAAAAACCACCTCTGCAATTATCACGCCCTTCACAAATGATCTGGGATGCTGCTACACGGCTGGGACTGCATCCATTTTACATACCAATGGCCATTAATTTCACGGGCAAATGTAACAGCACACCGTGCATTCTATGTAATACCTGCGACCATTATCTGTGCAAAATCCAGGCCAAGATGGACTTATCCGTTTCGGTTTTGCCAAAAGCAATACATTACGGGGCTATTGTCCTTGATAATCATCGTGCAGTAAAAATTAATTTTACCAAAAACAAAGTTCAATCAGTTGACATTATTAACCAGGCAACGGGGCAGCGTCATACTATACAATGCAAATATCTCATACTAGCCGCAGGGCCTATCGCCACACCACATTTGTTACTTGCTTCGGGCATTGAAAGCGTTAGTTCTGCAACCCGTCACATTGGACACAACCTGATGCGGCATATTAACGGAGTGGTAAGCGGAGTTGTTCCCTATATAGCAAACCCTGATAACACACTGGCCAAGCGGGTTGCTATCGCTGATTATTATTTTGGCGATAGCTCCGGTAAAAGCTCTCCACAAGGTAACTGGGGCATTATTCAGGATATAGCCACACCGGGCAAAGGCGTGATAAAAGCTAATGCACCGTTTGGATTAAAAAATATTGCTGCAACATTCTCACAATTTCTTATTAACCAATTAGTCATTGCCGAAGATATTCCGCAGTATGCTAATCGAGTGTATTGTGCTAACTCAAAAGATACATTTGGTATGCCCAACGTTGCCATTTACCACAGATATCATGCTCGCGATATTGCTGTACGCAATGCGCTGTACAATGTGGCAAAACGCATACTGAAGCAGGCAGGCGCAAAAATTTTTTACTATATGCCAATAGTAACATTTTCCCATGCACTGGGCACCTGCAGGATGGGAAAAAACCGTGAACTTTCAGCTGTAAACCCTGAGTGCCGTTTGTGGGATATAAAAAATTGCTATATTACCGATGCAAGTGTGCTGCCAACCGGTGGCTCGGTTAATCCAAGTTTAACTATTGCAGCAAATGCTTTGCGTGTAACAGACATCATACTAAAAAGGTAATGCTATGAAACATGATAATTTACCCTTCATTTGCTTTTTTGGATGCGGATATATAGCTAAGCGTCACGCAAAGATTATACGAAAGATGTATCCTGATATTCGTTTGGGTTTTTCAAGCCTGTATGAAAAAGACGCAAAGGAATATGCAGCACAATTTAATGGTGTTTCATTTCAAAGCTATGAAGAAGCAGCACAATCTGATTGCGATATTGCATTTATAACCACTCCTCATGCCTATCATAAAGACCTGGCAATTTTAGCTGCCAATAATAAAAAGCATATTATTGTTGAAAAGCCTGCAACACGCAATCTGAAAGAATTTGATGCTATTGTAAAAGCTGTTATTAAAAACAATGTTCGTTTTACGGTTGCTGAAAATTATTACTTTAAGCCTTTTCTAAAAACCATTCATAAACATATAGCCATAGGATCAATTGGTAAACCTTTGTATATACGGCTAACGAAACACAATCACGATACTATTGCAGGATGGCGTACTGATGCAGCACTTATGGGTGGTGGTGCATTGCTTGAAGGTGGTTGCCACTGGGTCAATGAACTTGTATCACTTGCAGGTGCTACCCCTGTTGCCGTTCAAGCTATAAAAGCTGATATTGTGTATCAAACAAATATACCGTTTGAAGATACTATTCATATCGCGGTGAAATTTGACAATGGCACTTTTGGCACATTGTTTCATTCCTGGTTTGTTCCCAATACATTTAAAGGAATGGCTTTATCAAAAATCTATGGCACCGAAGGGAATATTACTTTTGAAAGCAATGGACTCTTTACTATTGTAAAAGGTAATCGTTTTGCAATGAGTATATCTTTCAGGGATTTTTTAGGCTTTGGTGCCATGCATAGATCTTTCATTGAAAACTATCGCACACAAAAACCCTGGGAACCGGATTACAGGCGCATACGCAAAGAACTGGCACTCATTGAAGCTGCTTATAGATCATTGAAAACAAACAGATTTGAAGAGATTTAACAGGGCATAAATTTATCAAAACTCTATAATACAACTTCTCTTTTACAAAACCACTATTTTAATACCTGAAACAAACCCACCATAGCACTTATAATAGTTATTGTCTGGGCAAGCAAAAGCCCTATAAGCCACTTTAATATACTTACTTTTGCGCGTTGTACCTCGGCTTGCACTTTCTCAATTTCAATTGAAAGGCTTGCTCTAACTTTTTCAATTTCTACCGAAAGATCTGATTTCACTTTTTCAATTTCTACCGAAAGATCTGACCTAACTTTCTCAATTTCTACCGCAAGATCTGACCTGACTTTTTCAATTTCTACTGAAAGATCTGACCTAACTTTCTCAATTTCTACAGAAAGATCTGCCCGAACCTTCTCTATTTCTTTTGTTAATCTAAGCTCAGCTTCTTTTATTTCTTTTGTTAGCTTCAATTCCTGAACATGTAAATCTTGCTGGGTTGCTACCTGATTATTATTTATAGCTTCTTCAACTTTTTCAATAAATTCAGCCAGTACTTTTGCCTTTATCTCATCATCCTTAAATGCTTCATATACTTTTAACGCATATCCCATTATATTATATCCTTCCTTAAATATACTATTATATTCCATATAATAAACAAATATACGTTCCCCCCACTTTTTTCAACAAGTTTTTTTCAATATTATTGCAAAAAATGTTTTGCAAAATTTTTAATATAGTTGACATGCTTATGATAGTTGTTGCTTCATATGTAATATTTACTCTGTTTTGTCATTTGGAACGTGATTTATAATCTATTATCTGGTTTTTTACGATTTGACAACTCTACCTAATAACTCTTTGCACCGTTCATATTCTTCATGGGACATCCATTGTGTAAACGTTTTATTGATTGTACCACTGATGCCAATCTTCATACACTTCTCTGGCCATAAAGGATTATACCGTAAAAGCTCAATGGAATTAACACCACAGCCATAAACAAATTCAGCTATTCCTGTAAGATTTTTTTCTGTTGATGTAATTCCAGGCACCAGGGGTATGCGCGGCACAACCTGTATTCCCATATTTTTTGATAGATACACGAGCTTCTTAAAATTTGACAATATCTTTGCATTTGAAACGCCACAGTACTTTTTATGGTCATCTTCATCAATGAGTTTAACATCATAATACACCGTGTTACAATAAGGAGCAATGCAGGTTTCAAATTCATCCCAGTTGAAATATCCGCTTGTTTCCACAAGGGTATGAATGTTATTGTACTTGCATTGTTTCAATAATTCTGATGCAAAGCTAATGTTCAAAAGCGGCTCACCACCTGAAAGCGTCACACCGCCACCTGAGGTATCAAAAAATGGTTTATCCTTTAACACAAGCTGCATCACATCTTCAACACTCATAAGCTTTCCCACGGTACTCATGGCACCTGATGGACATACATCAACACACCGAAAACACAGGGTACATTTTTTTCTGTCCACAAAGTTTTGATTTTTCAAATCAATGGCATGTTCAGGACATACCTTTGCACAGCTCAGGCAAGCAATACATTCCTTTTTATCCCAGGATAATTCAATGACTGCTTTTTTACTTTCCGGATTATGGCACCATACACAGTTTAGTGGGCAACCTTTAAAAAACACAACCGTTCTAATACCGTGTCCATCATCAAGTGAATTACCTTTAATTTCCAGTATTAACGTTTTCATTTGCTTTTTATCCTACGTTTATATTCCATATTCAGCGCGCTCAATCAGTTCTAATTGCATCTGACGGTTTAATGTAACAAAATAGGCATTGTATCCTGAAATACGCACAATAAGGTTGCGATAGTTTTCTGGATGAGCCATTGCATCGCGTAATATTGCGGATGTAACAACATTCATCTGCATCTGCATCCCGCCCAATGTGAAATAGGTCTTCACATACGAGAACATATCAGTAACAGTCTTTTCTCGCGATTCTATTGCAGAAGGAACTACTTTAACATTAAATGCTATATTATTGGTAAGGTTAACCGGATCCAATTTTGCAACATCTCTAATATAGTCCAACAGGTTTTTAGAAGCAAATGGCTGAGGCGTTAATCCAGGTGTAAACGGTTTTCCTGCCAATCTTCCCGAAGGCAGTGCTCCAGTAAGTGTGCCAAATGCAACATGATTTGACATTGACCAGAACCCAGTAGTATAGGTGCCACCACGATAATGCGGAATACTTGCAAAATAGTCATGAGCCCATTTAGCAATCCTGTTTGCCATTGCAACAGCTTCTTCATTTCCTGAACCAAACAATGGAACTTTTGTGTGAACAGTTGCAAGCAATACCGGATCATTTTGAAAATTACTATCAATAGCTTTCTTTATATCAGCAAATGTGTACTTCTTTTCATCATAAATTAGCTTTTTTATAACCATCATGGAATCAGTTACATCAGCAAGGCCAATGATTGCAGTACCAGAGCTATTATACCTGGCACCGCCTTTTGTCACATCCTTGCCTTTTTCTAAACAGCCTTCAATAAACGCTGAAAGTAGCGGTGTGGGTCGTAAATATTGATGAGCTTCGGCTAACTTATTATTATAATCGATAGACTGGTCAATAATAAAGGCAAACTGTTTGGTAAATGCATCAAAGAAATCATCAAAGGTTTTAAAAGCCCCGTCTTCAGGCCTTCCCGTCTTTGGCCCTATATCAAGCCGTGTAAGTGGATGATAGCCATTATTAAGTGCCATCTCTAATGCTGCAACCATATTCATCATCTGCATATTGGTATGTCCAAAGTGCTTATGCGATAATGTTGGCTCCACACAGCCTGTTGCTGACCAGTCACGTATATCCCGGATATCATATCCTAGTGGTGTCAGAGCCTTCATTATGGCTGCATCATTGTGCATGGAGGGAGTAGCTGCAGTGATAAGGTTTACTTCGCACAGGCGCTTCAAATAGGTGTCGCTGTTGACACCTGGCATATAGCGGGCATTGACATTGGGATCACGAATTGAAAGCATCTCAGTAACTTTTAAGAAAATGTAGGTCATATCGTTAACCGCATCTTTGCCATCTGGTGTTACTCCACCTAACGTAATAGCCTGATCAGATGAACTGCCACCAAAATAGAAATTGGCTAAATCAGGAGTCAGGGGAAAATGATCGGTACATCGCATGTAAAAATCAGCAACAAGTTCTATTGCTTGTTTTATATATTCCTCCTGCTTTTCTGGTGGAGTGTTTTTCATATCATTGATAAAATATGGCTGTAGCCATTGATCCAATCGTCCCAATGATAAACCTGCATTAAGACTTTCATTATGTAGGGATATCCATGTAATCCACATTGCAGTCAGTGCTTCGTGCAGTGTGGTGCATGGATACATTGGTACACGGCTACATATATCAGCTATTTTCAGCAATTCTTGTTTCCGTATTGGATTTTTTTCCTGGTTACTATCGCTTAAAGCTTGTGCTGCAAGATTTTTTGCATACCCATTAATACCTTCAAGGCAGGCAATCATAGCAGTAAGAAGATGCTGTTTTTCCTGTGAGCAATCTTTAGCAAGCTCGGCTTTTATTTCATTAATCATCCCTGACGTTCCCATTGCCATCACTTTGGGAAAATTTGGAATGGTATGAGAGATAGTTGCCTGCTTCCAATCAAAGTACAGAGCAAACCGTTCATCAAGCTGCTCACATAAAGGGTTATTATATTTTTCCCTGACCCATTCTTTAAAATTACGATGCAACCAGTATGGCAGTATTTCAAAATGCAAAACTTCACGAGTCTGGTCATCAATATCAAAAGGATTATATGTTCTGTATGGAATGGTGAGCAATTCATTCCATATCATGATGCCTGTACTGTCAGGGAAAATGGGGCTTCCAATGGGTTTGCTGGTGGTTGTTCCAGGCAACAGTGAATCCTTTTGTATGACAGGTTTTTTATGTTCCATCATATATTTATATGCATGTGCATTGCGCAGCACGGGCTCCCACGGGGTTCCGTTGTTGTCAGTGTCAAAGCCATGTTCCCTGTACCACTGAGTTAAAAGAATTGCCCTTTCAGCACAGATAGCTGGCTTTTTAGTTAAATGGTCATCAAGAAATTTTTTTATTCGTGGGAAATCATCAAGACAATATTGTGAAAGATACGGATCCTCCAGAAATAACACATTGGGATCTTCTTTTTTCCCTTTGAGGCGCTCCTTTCGTCTTTTTATAATTTCATCGCTTAGCTCTTTTTGTGGTTTAGGATGTTCTTTTTTAACCTTCCTTTCATCAGCCTGTCGCTCCTTTTTCATTGCACGTTTCTGAACAGTATTAAAAAGTAGTGAAATAAAAAATGAGAATATATTGGAATAGGTAATACTGCCATCAATACGCACATCACTCTTTAATAGCATGTAGATAATATCAGTAGGCGTACCCAGTAAAAGCTTGCGTGCAGCATCTTCATTTTTAAAAATCAAAATAGCATTAGCATCAGGGGCGATAGTTCCTGATACAGTAACCCTGCCATCAATAAACGCAATGCTGCATACAATTCCATTATCTTCCGTACGCAACCCAATTGTAAAATTGAGATAGCCATCTTTTGTTTTAAGGTATCGGTTCAGTGATTTGCGGTTATTAAAATTAAAGGCAATGAATTTCAAAAATGATTTTATGAAAATACCTGTGCTAATTGTGCTCAATCTGCTTTGTGATGTGAAAAGTAACATAATGACCCTCCATCATTCAATGTCCAGAGGAACATACCTCTGTGCAATTATATTAACATAACTATCTACAAAACGTTGCGGGTTATCATGAACCTCTCGTATAAGCCTGCTGTTATATAAACTCACAACGCCGTTACATTCTATCCATAATTGCAGTGCTGTTATATATGCACTATCTGGATCAAGCCCACAATGTTGCTGCAGCTTCTCTATAACAAAAGCAAACGGTTTTAAGGCTATTTCTTTTTCTTTTGCGCCAACTACTTCTAACGGTGTACCAATACAATCCAGAAACTTTGGCACATTCCTGTTTAAAAACATAACTTCATAATAATCAGGATATTGAATACCAAATTCAATGTATGATCTAATCAGAGATTTTATTTTATCCCTGATATCCGCAGCAGATGTATATGCCTTTTCGAACAGTCCATACAGCAATTCAAACCCTCGTATGCGAATATAAAAATATAATTCATCCTTGTTGGTGTAATAGTTATACAATGTTGTAGCAGTAACACCCAATGCAGATGCAATCTTTCGCATGCTTAGCCTGGAAAACCCTTCCCTGATAACTATTTTTACCGATGCATCAAGTATTTGCTGTTTGAAGATATCCACTTCTTCTATATTACGAGCTGTACGTGGCATTTATTTTACTTCCCCCTAAACTGTGATTAACAAAGTATTATTCAGGGTCAAATCCCAAATTACTGCTATAATAATCATTCCTTGCTTCCATTTAAATCAGAGTTAAGGTTGATACTTTATCTTCCCTAAACTAGATTCTTTCAATTTATTATAATAACAATGTTAATTTAACAGCGTTAACTTTATTTGTCAATAATAAAATTAAAATTATTTGCTTTTAGTTATATATCAAAATACTATACTGCCCGGAATTTGGTATTTGCATTCTTTACAGTATACTATACCATAAAACATAAAGTAGAGGTTTGTCATGAACTTGGCATGTAAAAAATTTTTTCAATATACTAGATATACTTTGCTGGGAGTTCTTTTAACTCTTCTATGGATGTAATAGCATGAAGTAATATGTTACAGGTGAAAATTCAAACCAGTTATTTCTCTTTTTTATTAATTTATATTTATTAATTACAAGCATAACATCATATTTTTTGTAAGATTCACTATCAGGTATTTTATATTCTACAAAATACTCAACATTTTCATGTATAAATTCTGATTCATGCTCAATAAAAAGATACTTACAAAAATAAAAATTTCACCATCAGAATTTTCACAATACGGGTGGTGCATAGATAAACACCTCCAGAGAAAATTATGTTTGTATTTTAATCATTGGAATAAATTTCAATAGTAGTAGATGAGTACTCTGGTATATTATTCAAATTTTCGGCATAAAGAACATTTACGTTATATTGAATCTTTCCCCTCTAAATGTATTTGATTGTAATATACTCATCATATTGGGATATATTTCATCCATGAATAAAATTTTTATAAAATTCATTACATAGTATATTTTTTTGCTTTACAACATTAAAATGATTTTTATTTTATTAATTTTAATCGATATAATTTATATAGTCCTTTTTCAAAATTTTTAAACTTACGAGAGGAAATGGAACCAGCAAAGCGACGTAGAGATATTCCTGTTCTTTTGCTTCATGACATTGACCCACAATGGGAATTGCATGAACAGGAAACAGCACATCAATCAGCACAAATACTTATTAATGAATTACAGAATGAAGGCCATAGTGTTGTTGATGTTCCAGTTACCCATCATTCCTTAGACAAAGTACTAAAATCTTACAACCCCAATGACTATATCCTATTCAATTGGTGCGAAGGTTTGCCTGGTGTTGATCATAGCGAACATACTGTAGCTCAGATTCTTGAAGATAAACAATTTGTATATACTGGCTCTCCTTCTGATATTCTCTTCCTTTGCTGGAATAAAGCTGCAATAAAAAAATTATTACAAATCCAAAATATCCCAACACCAGATGGCATCGTAGCCAGTGACACCAGCGCCATTGGTTGGGATAAATTCCCTGCAATTGTAAAACCTGCATTTGAACATTGCAGCTTAGGAATCACTGAAGATTCAGTTGTATTTAACAGAAAGGAACTTCTGGACAGAATTGACTATATTCTTGCTAATTTCAAGCAACCTGCTATTGTTGAAGATTTTATTGATGGCAGGGAGTTTCATGTGACTTTATGGGGCAATGGCGTTATCCATGCTCTTCCTCCCGCAGAGATGGATTTCAGCGCATTTGATGATATCAAAGATAGAGTATGTACCTATAATTCAAAATTCAAACCTGGCACATCCCATTATGAAAATATAACGTTAAAAATTCCTGCACAACTTGACAACGCCCAGCTATCTATATTGAATGAAACAGCGTTAAAAGCATACAGAGCTCTGGGCTGTCGGGATTATGCACGCATTGATATTCGCTTAAAAGATGGTATTTTCTATATTCTTGATATTAACCCCAATCCAGACTTTAGCCCTGATACATCAACAATTTACACAGCTGAGCATGCCGGGCTTTCGTATGGTGCATTTGCAAGCTGCCTGGTAAATTTAGCAGCACTCCGACATCCGGTATATGGGCAGCATGCGGTCTTATCATAATTTTATTATGAAAAGATTTTTCTCCGATAAAGTCGTAAATCAAGGTTACGGTTAAGACTTCATTACGAGGCATCCTAATTTTATCGGAATGACGAAATAATCTTTTTTGTACCATGTAATTGTTTCTCGATTACATCAGGATTTCATTGGGAATCGTAATTAGTATATGGCAAAATTATCATCGTGAGACTTGATGTAATTAGGACGTTGTCATCCTACTTTGCTATGGAAAGCATCGCTGCTTCTTGAGATTCCTTCCCTTTGTTAACAATGACGTAACAACAACCACCAGATATTTTCGCTTCGATTGATATGACGTAATGGCGACCATGTCATTGCAAGGTTTCATCCCTATAATGTGGAGCTCGCAATGACATAGTCTTAATGAAACATTCGCAATAAACCTATTTGTTCTTTTCTTCTTTCATATATTAAATACTTCTATAAAGTTATTTATACAAGATTTTGTAAAGTAGGCATTTATATGCTCAATTCCCACCTTTTGAGCCATCTCATACAGCAGTGTAGCATTCCTTCTCTATATCATTCTTTCACAGTGTGTTTTTTTAACCCTCCTGTCTATTATCCAAAAGTATTCATCCTGCCACATCGTGCATCCTTGACATCGTATTTATGTTAATTGCTCATACTTTTTAAAACTATATACATTTTGTAGTTGAATTTTTTTTCGATAGTAGTATTGTAGCATAACATATAAATACTTTGGAGGGAACATATGAATATAGAAACAACCACCTGCATTGCCTATGAACACTTAGAGCTTTTACAAGAAAACGCCGCTATCCGTAAACTATCGCTTCATACATTTGTTATAAATTTCATAAACTATGTGTTTTCGTATAAAAAGATCCCTGTAAAAAGCTATAAAAGGTTACAGTATAGGAAGCGATATCAAGCTTGGAAGCGTGTGCATCTGTATTTGTATGAGAATGAGTATGAGTTTGTGATGGATGTGCGCAAAGTCTGTAAGATGTCACTGGCAAAGATTATAGCTTACTGTGTGGAGAATTATTTGTATGATTATTTAGCAGCGTTAGACAGTGAAGATAATACCGATAACTATCGCTTTAGTGGCTACACATTTTCATTTTATCTTGAAGAAGGGATACCTTGTTGCCAATTTTACTGGGGACCACCACCGGAATTGCTGAAAATGGACACCCAATAGTCTCTAAAACTAAATGTAATTGGCTAAAATATAAAAGAGGTGTACTTTTAGATGGCTAAAAGTTTATCCGTATATTGTCTTTATACCCATAGTAAGAGAGTTACTACACAACCTCTCTTCTACCTTTATTTTTATACCATCTATAACAAATACTTAATGGATATTCGTTTTCGTTTACTGCTGCCGTGCTTACTAATGCTACGTATCGAGTATTGCAATTACCTGCATCATTCGGTAATTTACGCTGCTACTACATAAATTAATGATATACTATATTATGCTTCCAGCAATACTCAGCTTTAATTACACTACTAGCTTTATCCCATTGTAAGTGCTTTTCGAAGTACTTGCGCTTGGTATGATCTTATGCGGGTATTTTTCCCATTTTTGTTTTCTTTTATATAATTTTTTTCCTTTACATGTGGAATGTATAAGTATTTTTATCTCATTGTAAAGATAGGATTAATTTAACGGGTACTTTCTTGATATCATATTTATTTTTTTATCTTGCGTAGTGGGACAATATATAATATTACACATGGGCTTCTGGTTTTAATTAACAATTTTCTGTTTTATAATTTTTTATTCATATGATAGTCTTTTATACCAGTAACTATCGCCCATATTATTTACACTAAGAGTGCTTATAAATTACCAGATGTTTATATTATATTTTATATATTCATTTATATTTTTTGATGTTTAATAAAAAATTATGTTGCAATAAAAATAGCTGGTATATTTAGATATACATCTATATACTTTTTTGTACGAGGTGTAATTGGTGAAACTGACAGGTGCACAGATAATAGTTGAATCGCTTGTTAAAGAGAAGGTTGAAATCATGTTTGGCTATCCAGGAGGGGTAGTCATTCCCATATTCCATCATCTTTTCAATGCACCTATTAAATTTATTTTAACCAGGCATGAGCAAGGTGCAGTACATGCAGCTGACGGGTACGCACGCGCAACTGGCAAGCCCGGCGTTGTTATTGCCACATCAGGCCCTGGTGCCACCAACCTTGTTACAGGTATTGCAACAGCCAATATGGATTCTGTTCCGCTTGTTATTTTCACAGGTCAGGTTTCTACTACAGTTATTGGCAATGATGCATTCCAGGAAGCCGATATTACCGGTATTACCCGACCCATTACCAAACATAATTATCTTGTCAATGATGTTAAAGACCTTGCACGCATTATTAAAGAAGCATTCTATATTGCAACAACCGGAAGGCCGGGCCCAGTTTTGATTGATGTACCGGTAAATATTTCAAATTCTGAAACTGAATACCATTATCCTGAAACCGTGCATCTTAGAAGTTATAAACCAGTTATTCATGGACATGCCGGTCAAATTCAAAAAGCCTGCAAACTAATTGAGCAGTCAAAACGCCCTATTGTGTATGCTGGTGGCGGTGTTATCTCTTCCAACGCATCCGAAGAATTACGCGCATTTGTAAAAAAAACCGGAATACCCATTACTACAACCTTACTGGGACAGGGGGCATACCCTGAAACCGACAGGCTTTCGCTCAAAATGTTGGGTATGCATGGCACATATTATGCCAATCATGCTATGCACCAATCAGACCTGGTTATAGCTGTCGGTGCCCGCTTTGATGATAGGGTTACCGGGAAGATAGATGAGTTTATACCTCATGCAAAAGTTATACATATTGATATTGATCCATCATCAGTCAGTAAAAGTGTAGCAGTTGATGTACCTATAGTTGGTGATGCAAAACATGTTCTTGCTGAAATAAACAAAATAGTCAAAGCGCCTAAAATAGATGAATGGGTTGCTTATGTCCTGAAGATGAAAGATGAAAACCCATTAACATATAAAGATAGCGATGTGAAGATAAAACCTCAGTATGTTGTTGAAAAAATTTATGAACTCACCAAAGGTGATGCTATTATCTGTACTGAGGTTGGTCAAAATCAGATGTGGGCTTCGCAATTTTACAATTTTTCCAAACCACGAACATTTATTTCGTCCGGGGGTCTGGGTACCATGGGGTTTGGGTTTCCTGCAGCAATTGGTGCTCAGTTAGGCCAACCTGATAAACGTGTTATAGATATTGCTGGTGACGGCTCAATACAGATGAATATACAGGAACTCATTGTTGCTGTACAACACCGTTTGCCCATAATTATCGCTATACTCAATAATGGTTTCTTAGGCATGGTACGACAATGGCAGCAACTCTTTTACAATAAGCGATATTCATATACCTGTATTAACTTCCAGCCTGATTTTGTTAAACTGGCCGAAGCATATAATGCCATTGGTATTCGTATTGAAAAGAAGGCAGATGTTATACCTGCAATAGAAAAAGCTTTATCCATTACCGATAAGCCAATTATTCTGGACTTCCATGTAGACAGGGAAGAAAATGTATACCCAATGATACCTGCCGGAAAATCGGTAAAAGATATGATGATGAGGGAATTAGCATGAGTCAACATGTAATCTCAGTTAAAGTAGAAAACAAATTTGGTGTTCTTGCTCGTGTTGCGGGTCTTTTTTCCGCCCGTGGTTACAATATTGACTCGCTTGCTGTAAGTGAAACAGAATCGCCAGATGTATCGGTTATGACAATAGTTGTTCGCGGAGATGACAGGATCATTGAACAGGTAAAAAAACAGCTTAACAAGCTCATTGATGTAATAAAAGTCACTGATCATAATCCTGACAACGCCGTTCAACGCGAAATAGTTTTAGCCAAGCTTAATGTAACTCCGTCCAAACGCAATGAAGTTTATCAATTAGCTCAGATATTTGGTGCACGAATAGCGGGTGTATCAAATAAAACCATAATCCTTGAAATGGTTAATGACCCAGAAACAATTGACAACTTTATTGAATTGCTTAGACCTTATTCAATTAAAGAATTAATACGCACCGGAAGAGTATCAATATTGAAAGAATGAGCAGTTTTATGCATGGTAAAGACTTTAATAGTACTACCATTGTACCAATTCTTTTTGGTTTATTTTTTTCTTTTAATCTGTTCTAAAACACTTTTCTCTATTTTTGTTATTTTTAGAATGGTGCTATCATCTATTCCACTTTTTAGCATTTTGCGGGCTATATTTATCCGTTCTTTTGATATACCAATGATTACTCCTTCTTTTTTCCCCTTAACAACTCCTTGTATAAATCCTTTTTGTAATCCTTTTTGTAAACCCTTTTGCAAGCCTTCTTGAATCCCCGATTTTAGACCTTGTACATATCCTTCTTTCCTTAAATCCTCCTTGAGAGTTTTCAACGTTTTTGACAACATGGTGTATGTCTCCTTTGGATGCAATGTTTTTTCTACAAAAGGTTGAATATTGTCAATAATACTGTGTGTTTTTAGATAATGTAAAAGCCACACTAATAAAGTACGTATTATTGTACTATCCTTTGAATAAATCTGCATTAATTTTTCAATTCTGTCAATAGTTTTTAGAAATATTTCTTTATCACTGCTTTCAAAAAGAAATATTGTGGCAACAATATTCATCATATTTTCTAATTCAGTACGTGACAATTCATTTTCTATTATAGGATAATATTTAAATTGAGGGATATATTCCTGTATTTGCTGTAACTCAGGTGAGATATCAATAAGTTGTTGTAATTCAGTAGCAGCACTCCATTTACAATCACCATTATAAATAAGTATAGGGAATACAACTGGCAGCTTTTTAAGACCCAGTTTATAATAAAGTTCACGATATAATTCCATAACATAGTTTAACATTCTAAAAGCCATAAAATTATCTACTGTCGATTGAAATTCTATTAAAAGATATAGATATACATGGCTATCTTTAAATTGTAGCTTGTATATAATATCAGCTTCATATTCTTTATACTCATCATTGACATAGCTTTTATCAATTTTTTGTGCACTGGTAAAATCAATATGCTTCACCCAATCCATTGCAACAAATGATTCAAGCAATTCTTTTAATACCAAAGGATCTGAAAACAGATATTTGTATGCTTTATCATGAATAGTTTGTTTAGCCATAGTATATACCTTGAATAAAATGTTTATATATTAATACGCACGAGAAATAAAATTTTTAAATATGATATTTGAAATTTTTAAAAATTTATAAATTTTTATTGCATAATACATATACAAAACTACACTTTGTTGTAGTATCTGCTGCATAGATGAGTACTTCATTTACTCTAAAAATATATTACAAATACGAGGTAATGTTATGGCAAAGATGTATTACGATAATGATGCCGATTTATCGGTAATTTCAGGCAAAACTATTGCCGTCATTGGATATGGCAGTCAGGGTCACGCACAGGCACAAAATTTGCGCGATAGTGGCTGTAAAGTAATTGTTGCTGAACTTCCAGGCACACCCAATTATGATTTAGCTGTTTCACATAATTTTAAACCCGTCAGTGCAAAAGAAGCTGCTGAAAAAGGCGATATCATTCAGATTCTGGCCCAGGACCATGTACAGGCAAAATTATATGAAACTGAAGTAAAGCCTCATTTAAAAAAAGGCAAAACACTGGTATTTTCACATGGTTTCAACATTCATTTTGGGCAAATAGTTCCTCCTGCAGATGTGGATGTCATCATGGTTGCTCCTAAAGGGCCAGGCCATTTAGTACGCAGCGAATATGAAAAAGGTGGTGGGGTTCCATGTCTTATAGCCATTCATAATGATGCCAGCGGGAAAGCAAAGGAAACAGCTCTTGCATATGCAAAAGGTATTGGTGCAACCCGCGCAGGCGTTATCGAAACCACCTTTAAAGAAGAAACTGAAACAGATCTTTTTGGCGAGCAATGCGTATTGTGTGGTGGTGTTTCAGAACTGGTAAAAGCCGGATTTGACACATTGGTGGAAGCTGGATATCAACCTGAAATTGCATACTTTGAATGTTTACATGAACTTAAACTGATTGTAGACCTGTTTTATCAGGGTGGAATTAATTATATGCGCTATTCTGTATCCGATACTGCTGAATATGGTGACTATATGGTTGGCAAACGAATAGTAACTCCTGAAACTCGCAAAGAAATGAAAAAGGTTCTGGAAGAAATACAGTCAGGTCAGTTTGCCCGCCAGTGGATACTGGAAAATCTTGCAGGACGTCCACAGTTTAACGCTATAAAGAAACGCGAACGTGAACACCTGATTGAACGAGTTGGCCGTGAACTAAGAAAAATGATGAAATGGATAGATAGTAAAGAAGTTTAATTTTTTCAGGGGGCCGTCTCAAAACAAAATTTGGGCCGGCCTTTTTTATTATAAGTGCTTGATAGCGAAAAAAATATTTTTTTGCAACCTCACCCCTTCCCTACCTGTCTATATATAAAAATCACCTGAAACTTCTACCAGATAAAAATAGAGAGGTTGTTATGAGTAAAAAAGTATTATTAATTTATCCTGAGATCCCACTTACCTACTGGAGTTTTAAATACTCATTAGAATTTATAGGCAAAAAAGCTGTTTTCCCACCACTGGGATTATTAACAGTTGCTGCCATGCTTCCCGAGGACTGGAAAGTTGATTTAATTGATTTGAATATTTCAACACTTGATCCTGCCATTTTACCACGTTATGATATGGTTTTCATTTCAGCAATGCTCGTTCAGAGAAATTCTTTTGATATGATAACAACCCTTTGTAACCAGTACAATATACCTGTGGTTGCGGGCGGTCCCTATCCAACATCATTATGGCAATCTATACCCAATGTTAATCATTTTGTGCTTAATGAAGCTGAAGTAACATTGCCAAAATTTTTACATGATTTGCAGTATGGTATACCCCATCATCTTTATACATCAGATGAAAAACCTTCACTGGATAAAACTCCTGTACCTCGTTTTGATATTATTGATTTAACACCCTATTCCAGTGTACCATTGCAATTTTCCCGCGGCTGCCCCTTTAACTGTGAATTTTGCGATATCATATCTTTGTTTGGCAGGATTCCCCGAACGAAATCTCCTCAACAATTTTTAGCAGAGCTGGATGCAGTGTATGCAACCGGATTCAGGGAATCAATCTTTATTGTCGATGACAATTTTATTGGAAACAAAACCAGGGCCAAAGAGCTGTTAAAGGCAATAATAGAATGGCAGATTGATCATTCATATCCATTTTCATTTCAAACTGAAGCAAGTGTTAATTTAGCACACGATAAAGAACTTATGCAATTGATGTATAATGCTGGTTTTGATATGGTTTTTTTAGGAATTGAAACGCCGGTAATTTCTTCCCTGGAAAGTGCAGGTAAAACACAGAATACCAAAGAAGACCTCCTTGAAAATGTTAAAATAATACAGCAGCATGGCATGGAAGTAAGCGGAGGTTTTATTGTTGGCTTTGATGATGACCCTGATAATGTATTTGATTTACAGGCAGAATTTATTCAATCCTCAGGCATTCCGATTGCAATGGTTGGAATATTAGACGCATTGCCTCACACTCGCCTTTATGACCGCTTGCTCAGTGAGGACAGGCTGTTATATGAATCTAACGGTAACAACACACATAAACTGGCACCCAATTTTATCCCTAAAATGCCGGTAAAAAAACTTATTGATGGTTATATACAACTTTTACAAACTATATATACACCACGTAACTATTTTGAACGATGCTTAACTTTTATTAGAAGGATTCCCCAGGAACGAATGGTTTACAGGCAATTTACATTTAAAGAATTTAAAGCATTGGTACTATCGCTCCTTAAACAGGGTTTTTCACATTATTTTATGTATTATTTTAAATTTTTGATTAATACACTTCGTCTACGCCCAAAATTGTTTTCAGAAGCCATTGCGCTGGCAATCAAAGGATATCACCTTTTTAAAATAACTGAAATATTGCTGGATGAATATAATAAATCCTTGAAAGAAGAAGAACATACTGATACATTTGCACCATCATTTGCTGAGACATTTATAGCCAGCACTGATAATACTGAATTATTACATACTGATAATCCATAGGAGGTTTTTGCATTATGTCAACACCTTCAGAAGCTGTTCAAATATTAGTGACCGTTATCCCTATAGTTGGTATTATAGCAGGAACTGTTGTCATCTTCTTTTTCCTGTATTTCAATCATAAACAAAAGATACTTCTTATTGAAAAAGGATTGTATCAAAAAATATCATTTGATTTTGATGCATTCAGCCTTTTCAGCGGATTTCTACTAACCGGAGTTGGAGGTGCATTAACCATTTTCTTTGTTCTTAAAGATGGAATTTCGTATGCCCTCATAGGGGGGCTGGTTCCATTGGGATTGGGCATAAGTTTCATTATGTATTACTTTATCAAAATGAAAACAATAAAATGACAGCACAACATGATGAGTACATTGTACAACAGATTCTTAAAGGCAAGCAGGAATTATTTACAATTATTGTTGAACGGTACCAAAACCATATATTTACACTGGGAATGCGTTTTTTTAAAAATTACGATGATGCAGCAGATTTTACCCAGGAGGTTTTTGTAAAAGTGTATAACAATTTAGCTTCATTTAAAGGGCTTGCATCATTTAAAAGCTGGCTTATGAAAGTTGGGTACAACCATGCTGTTAACAAGCTCAACACTTCTAAAAACAATAATTCTGGCGAATATAATGACAGTATTGATAATTGCCCCAACCCAGAAGCATTGGTTATGCAGAATGAACTACAGTCAATTCTTGAAAAAGCCATTAACACGCTTCCCCAGGAATACAGGATATGCATTGATCTTTATTTTTATGTTGGATTGCAATTTAAAGAAATTTCCAATATAACTGGTTATCCAGTTAATACTATTAAATCATATGTGTCCAGAGCAAAGCAGCAATTACGACATGCATTAAAAGGCACTATAGCGGAGGAATATCATGAAATGTGAAAAAGCCATTGAAAAATACTTAAGCCTTGACAACAATCAATCCATGCCATTGTCATTGCTAATACATCTTTTTGTGTGCAAACAATGTAAACAAGAAATAGAAAAACTTCAGAATACGTTTGCCGCCATTAAAGTTCCACCTTATGCTATATCACTTGAAAATAAAATCATGCGGCAGATAATGTTACACAAAGCCTACCATCAAAAGGTATCCAATTTTAACTGGGTTGCTGCAGGACTCATTATTGTATTGAGTATTGTGAGTCTATCCTACAGTGATACACTGCAATGGTTAAGTCAGCATTTTGGCAATAAAATCCTGGTGCCGCTTTATCTTGTGATGGGGTGTATAATATCAGGTTATATTGGCAGTTACGTTGCAACACACCTAAAAAAATTAGAGGCCATAGCTCATGGCATTAAGTCATTACTTCCATGAGCCTACATCCATTTTTCTGGTAAAATTCCACACGTAAAAAATGTGTACACCAAATCTTTTATTAGTGAGCCTGTGCCCAGTTTTTCCCCCAACCTACATCCACAACAACCGGCACATCAAGTGTGATTGCACTTTTCATTGCACTCACTACAATACCTTCAACGATATCTTTTTCATCTTCAGGAACCTCAACCACCAGTTCGTCATGTATTTGAAGAATCATCCTGCTTTTTAACTTTTTATCAGCAAATGCGTTATGGATGGCAATCATTGCCACCTTTATCATATCAGCCGATGTTCCCTGAATGGGCGTATTAATGGCAATTCGTTCTGCACCCTCACGCCTGAACTGATTGCTTGATGTAATTTCGGGGATATAACGCTTTCTACCCAATAATGTTTGCACATATCCATGTTTTCGGGCAAATGCAATGGTACTGTCAATGTACTCTTTAATCTTTGGATATGCACTGAAATATTTTTCAATAAATTTTGTTGCGTCATCAAACGAAATATCAGCTTGCTGTGAAAGCCCATATGGCGAAACACCATAGATTGTGGCAAAATTTATAATCTTTGCCTGTCTTCGCATTGCATCCGTAACCTTTTCCAGTGGTACATTAAACACTGCTGAAGCTGTCTGAGCATGGATATCTATCCCTTTATGAAACGCCTCAATCATGGTAGGATCACCTGACAGGTGTGCAGCAAGCCGCAACTCAATCTGCGAATAATCAGCTGATAACATACAACATCCTTTTTCCACAACAAAACCTGCCCGTATATTTTTACCAAATTCATCCCGCACAGGAATATTTTGTAAATTGGGATCAGATGATGAAAGCCTGCCAGTTGCTGTCACTGTCTGATTAAATGACGTGTGAATCCTACCAGTTTTTTTATTAACCAGTGCAGGCAGTGTATCAACGTATGTTGTCTGCAGTTTGCTAAGCGTACGGTACTCCACTAAATAATTAATAATCTCATGCTGTCCCCTCAAAGCTTCCAATACCTGGATATCGGTAGAAAAACCAGTTTTAGTTTTCTTTACCGGTTTAAGCCCAATTTTTTCAAATAATATATGCGATAGTTCCCGCGTTGAGTTGATGTTAAAGGAAACTCCTGCCAGTGAGTAAATTCTTTCTTCTGTTTGTTTTATTTTGTGCGATAGTTCCTTAGATAATGTTTCAAAGTGTGCCAGGTCAATCTTCACCCCGTAATATTCCATATACGCAAGCACAGTAACAAGCGGCATTTCAACCTTGAAAAACAATTCAAGCAGGTTTTCCTGTTCTAACTTTTTATACAGTATATGGTATAATCGCAAAGCAATATCAGCATCTTCTATAGCGTAGTGTGATAGTTTCTGCAATGGCACCTGTGTAATATGCTGAACCTTTTTACCATCTTTTATCAGCTCATCATATGTTATCTTTGTATAATTGAGATATTCTGATGCTAAATCATCTAAATTATGCCGCCGTAATCCAGGATTTAGTAAATATGAGGCAACCATGGTATCAAAATAAATACCTCTAAGCGTAATACCACAGTTGAGCATAATCAGCATGTCATACTTTATATTTTGACCAATTTTTTTTATTGTTTCATCTTCAAGGATAGTTTTAATTTTTTGTAAAATTTGATCTTTTGGCACTGCATTATAGCCCCACAGGGAACTATCGCCCACTGGAATAAACCACCCTGATTGCGGTTCAATGGAAAACGACACACCCACAAGTTCTGCTTCCATTGGCCGTGATGATGTAGTTTCGGTATCAAATGACACAAGTCCCGCCTTTTTTATTGCTGCAATGACATTGTTCAGCAAATCAATATCAGTTACTGTGGAATATCCTGCCATTTCCTTCACTGAAATTGATTTTTCAGTATCGCCCAATTCACGCGCAATGGAATCCATTTCCAAATTTTTGAAAAGCTGGCGCACTTTTTCATTATGCAGATTGGGGGTCAGAGCCTTCTCAACAGTAAGTGGTAATGGAATATCTGTTTTTATGGTCACAAGCTGTCGCGATAGATACGCTGAATCTTTCTGTGATTCAATCTGTTCCTTGATTTTTCCGGTAAGTTCATGTAAATGCTTATAAATATTATCTAACGTTCCATACTGCTGCAAAAGTTTTGATGCAGTTTTTTCGCCAATACCTTTCACACCAGGGATATTATCAACAGCATCACCGGTTAGAGCCATATAGTCTATGATTTGCTCAGGCTTCACGCCTAATTTTTCAACAACAGCATCAGCATCAATGCTTTCAAATTCAGTGATGCCTTTTTTGCCGGCATAGATTGAAACATTCTTATCGCCTAAAAGCTGGTAAGCGTCCTTATCACCGGTAACAAGTACCACTTTGTACCTATCAGAATACTGACTGGCAATAGAACCAAGCACATCATCAGCTTCATAATCATCCATAATGACAACGGTAAATCCCATTTCCTGCAACATTGCTTTAATTTCTTCAATCTGGCTGCGCAAGTCATCGGGCATTTTTGCACGTTGCGCTTTATATTCAGGATAAATAGAAAAGCGAAAAGATTTTTTTGGTGGATCAAACGCTATGATTGTATAATCAGGCTTTTGCGTTTGCAATAAACGAAGCAGCATCCTGAAAAATCCATAGATTGCAGAAACATTTTGCCCTTTGCTATTGATTAAAGGATTCCGTTGCAATGCAAAATATGCTCTGTAGCATAATGCATGGCCATCAACCACGAATAATGTTTTTGGGGACATAATTGTTTAACACACCTTTTACTTTATGTTGTATTTCAGTAATATCATACATCTTTTGCCATACCTGGTGGGCACCTTTTTGCAACATAAGTTTCTTCATTGTATCATCATAATATCCGCTCATCATTACAACTGGTATATCAGGATGATTTTTTTTTACATAATCCAGGACTTCTTCACCAGTAACAACTGGCATTCGCACATCGCTTATAACAAACAACACTGTATCAGGATAAGTATCAATATACGCAAACGCATCATTGGGGTTGGTAAATGTTAGTGCTCGTAAGCCCGCCAATTTTAATGCTTCCTGATATAACAGACAAATATTATCATCATCGTCAATAATAATTATAGTGCCATTGGAAACTTGCAATGCACTATCTTGTTTTTCCTCATTCACTTTTTGCAATGATTGAACCGGTAAGTATATATAAAAGTGTGTGCCAACACCTGGTGCTGACAGTACATCAATATAACCTTTATGCCGTTTAACAATAGCATACACTATGGCCAATCCCAATCCACTACCTTTTTCTTTTGTAGTATATAGCGGCTCAAAAATATGTTCAAGGTGTTCAGGGTCAATTCCTGTCCCTGTATCGCTTATTGTCAATAATACATAATCACCTGCAGGTATAGTTTCTACCAAGCCAACTTTTTCATTTGCAACAGTTGTATTTTCAGTCTGAATAGTAATGGTTCCACCTTGAGGCATGGCTTCAGCAGCATTAATCATAAGATTCATGATTACCTGTTGCATTTCAGTGGCATCACCAGATATAGTATCATTAAACGCACGCAACAACTGGACAACCTCACAATTTTTTGATAAAGCAGTATGCAGCAGGGAAACCACATTTGAAATAATACTGTGCAAATGGATATCACTAGCATGAAATGCTTTTTTGCGGGAAAAAGTCAGAAGTTTTGCCACAATATCTTTAGCATGATTACCAGCCTGAATAATTTTTTCAATGGCAGGCTTATTATTATCGTCAATGGATTTTTCAACAAGATTGGCATATCCCAATATCACGGTAAGAATATTATTAAAATCATGTGCTATCCCACCAGCAATCTGTCCAATAATTTCTAATTTCTGAGATTGTAACAACTGTCCTTTTAACTGTTCCTGTTTTACCAGCAAATGAGTAAGCTCCGTGGTATCGTTCACCACACATTCAACTGCAGCCTGTCCCATCCACATAATTGGTCTTATCCTGAATACTACAGTCAGGTTAACACCATCCTTTCTTTTCCACACTGCCCTGTGAATATGCAGGCTGGATAACAAAGCCTTCATCTCATCAAATGATGCATACTGTGCTATAGTTCCCCCGGAAACAGAATACTCATCAAAATAATCATCCAATGTTTTACCCATGATAGATTCTACTGATGTTCCAGCAATTCGTGCTCCTTCATTATTGGTGAGGACTATTGCATTTTTTTGCAGTATATATACTCCAACATTCAAATCATTAATCATATTTCTGAAATGCGTTTCAACTGATTGAAGTTTGCGTATTCTTTTTCTTCGCTCATATAGTTGAAATATAAGAAATGAAAAAAGTACTGTCATAACAACTGTTCCAATATACACTATCACACGTTTTGAAACATCGGGCGGGGGCATAACGGCAAACCATTTCCAGTAAAGCATATCAATAAAATTTTGTGAGTCTAATTCATGGATACTATCGCTTACAATTTTTAATAATTCTTTATTGTATAATGAAACAGGAAATGCAATTTTTTTACGGTCATATACAATATCACCCCAGTTGCCTTTAGCAATTTTAATACTGCCTGAAAAATATTTATTAAGCAAATACACTGAATTAAGATAATCATTTAAAACAGCATCAAGCCTGCCATCCACAAGTGCATTAAATGATTCAACAGTATCCTGAAAGCGGACTACATTAATGTCATAACCTTGCGCCACCAGTTGCATAGCATATTTATCACCCGAAGCATCTTTTTTAACACCTACAGTCATATTTGCAAGGTCATACATGGTGCGGACACTACTGTCTGCAGGAAGCACCAACACCAGACCACCTTCCAGGTAGCTATCTGAAAAATTAAACCAGCGTTCCCGTTCTTCAGTAACATAGATACAGCCAATAGCCATATCAGCTTTCCCTTCCTTGACCTGCAGGAGCATATCCTGAAATGAAGTTATGGTTATGGTATAACTCATATTGTTGTGCTTACATATTTCATTCAACAGGTCAACATCAAAGCCAACAAGTTTCCCATCCTTATATATAACAAAAGGTTCATAAATAGCAGTAACAACACGAATATGCAAAGGCTTAGTAGTGTGCACTTGCTCAGCAAAAACACTACCAAAAAAATTCAGAGCGATAGTTACTGTTAAAAAGATATTCGCAGATAAAAATTTCATGGTATAAATAGTATAAAAGGCACTGACATTTGTCAAACGTTATTGCTTAGAATTAAATAATTGCTCTGACCCCTATTGTAATATCACCCCTTCGGGGTTTTGTAGTGAATAATAGCATGTCATTCTGAACCATGTCCTGAATTTGTTTCAGTATTGATTCAGTGTAGTCATCCTGAACTTGATTCAGGATCTACTCACAATGCTCTGACCCCAAAATCCCACCATCTCTCCAATAACTCAGCACACTCTGCGTGATGTATCAGTTTGTCCCACGCAGAGACCGCAAAGAAAGGGGGTGTCTGGGCTTTGACCCCACTGCATACCCCTACAGCAGCATAAAACATATATACAAGAGGATGCTTATGTAGGTGTGCCAATAGACCATCATGAGTATTTTTTAGAGTTAGGGAAGACATTTGCAAATAAGCTACAAAGATTCATGTATTATGACGAAATATACCGTAAGAGGTATTCAATTGAGAGGTTCATATAATTGTTTATAATAATAATAATAAAAAAAGGACGGGATTATCCGCCCTTTTTTTATTATTACTTCTTTATATAGTATTATAATTATACCGCCTGTAATTCAGCTATCAGTTCACTGGTAACATCCTGTCCATTAAATTTTACCGTACCAGTAACACTGGTTGATGTTACATTTCCCGTTTGCGGATCTACAACAAAATTAAAAACTTAAGACTACACAAACAATCCTTCTCATTTGGGAAAACCCTCCTTTTACATAAATATTTATAAAAATGATGCTATGCACATTTTAATGAAAAATAACTAAAATACAAATAGCATAACTTTACTCTGTGATGTGATATCACACTAAAATTGGATTAATAGATTTAATGTAAGCTAAGCATATACTGTCTTCAATCTCTATATTGTATGTACATTTACAAATGAGCTGGGAAATCCCTTCCAGTTAGTTACTAAACAACAAATTACAATTTTAGTCAAGCATTTTTTTAATTACTGTATTAAAAATTATGGGCACCTCTAAAAACTGCTTTCTTTAGAAATTATTCATATAATGGAAAGCGGTTTTATAATATTTATTGTGCCCACAAGGTAACATTCGTAAAAAAAGTTTTAGAACTTCCCTTATAATTATTTGCTTTTTTTACTTATAAATAAATCATCAATACCCAATTCTTTTAGTTTAGTATCAGTTGGGCCACCTGTTTTAGGTTCCCATCCGGTTATAGTAAAAAATTCATTTAGTATTTCATTAATGGGAACAGTAACCCCTTTTAATGGACCTTCCTGTAGTGGTGGCTTGCCCTGTGCACGATCAGGGATGATTGTGTCCTTAACATATAACCCCTCCCGTACATTGAAAGCTTTACGCATATTAAGGATTCGTTCACCAGTAGTTAAATACTCATCGGCAGGCAAATCCCATCCAGTAACAGCATTAATATAATCAACAAGTGGTATTGAACCACTTAAAAAACCAAACTGGCACATACCACAACCATTAAATAGATTAGCAAAATACATTGACGCAGCTGTGAGTGTTAAGCGCTTTGCGGTGCTACTGTTTGCAGTTTTCAGCATTTTCTTAACTTTAGGGAATTGCTTTTTAGTCCTGTACAGATGATTATATAAATTTGAAGCAATAGTATGGCGCCCTGGTGTTGCTTCAGAAGAATACGTAATGGCAAATCCATCGTCCAGCCGGCTATCATGCATGGGAAGCTCCTGACCTCCAGCATGAATGGCATAAGCTTCTGATCCCTTCCCAATCTTCTTTGCAGCACGCATCACTCCATCAGCCAGTATGTTGCCAATCCCTTTTCGGTTAATTATCATTTCCGTCAAAGAAAGTATTTCTTTAGCCTTGCCCCAGCCTAACTCTAATCCGCCAGTGTCTTTCTTTGTTAATATCCCATGTTCATAACATTCAATAGCGAATGCAACTGCGGTGCCTGTAGATATAGTATCAATACCAGCTCTGTTGCACAATTCATTTATTTCCATTATGGTATCTAAATCATCAAGAAGTAGCATGGCACCAAAAGATCCCAGAGTTTCATATTCTGGTTTGTGCCCTTCTGTACCCTTATATCTTCCTGCTTTTATGTCGACAATGCCACCACATCCCAGCGGACATGACTGGCATGCATATCGCTTCTTTTGATGTGCCACCACACTTTCATCTGAAATTTTTTGGACACCTGGAAAATCTAAATATCCAACACCAGCCCAGTTTTTGATTGGTGTATCACCGGTAAATGCAGAGTACACTGTTGTTCCACTGGTACCATACCGTTTGAATATTTCACGTACTGTTGAAGGCTGTGTTGGAACTGACACCCTGGTTCGCGCTATAATCTGGCTTAAAAAATTCATCATATTAACTGTGGCTTTATCAATAGGGCTCGTTGATTTAAAACTTGCTATAAATTTTTTATTTATTTCTTTTAGGACATCAGGTTTTGCAATTGGTATTTTCTTTGTTCCTTTTATGGCAATAGCTTTTAACTTCTTGCTCCCCATGACCGCTCCCAACCCGCTGCGTGCAGCAATTCTTCCACCATCGGTTACAATACCTGCTATAAGCGATAGTTTCTCTGCAGCAGGCCCAATGCAGGCAATCTGAATCTTTTCATCTTTTAATTCTTTCCTGATAAGCTCTTCTGTTTCAATAGTATCTTTGCCCCATAGTTTTTTTGCATCCTTAATCTGAATTTTGCCATCATTAATAACTATGTACACCGGCTTTTTGGCTTTACCGGTAACAAATATTGCATCAAATCCAGCCCGCTTGATTTCTACCGAAAAGAATCCTCCACAGTTACTATCGCCCCAGCCTCCCGTTAACGGCGATTTACCCACCACCATAAACCGCCCTGCAAAATATGCTCCAGTACCTGTCAATAACCCCGAACAAAAGCCAAGTACACTTTCCGGTGACAGTGGATTTATTTTTGGCTTCTGTAATTGGCTCACAATTGCAACACCCATACCATATCCTGCCAGGTATTTTTTATAGAAACTGTCATCAAGCTTTTTAACGGTGGATTTCCCAGTGGATAAATTAATAATAACGTATTGGCCCATGTAACCGCTCATAATAAACCTCCATCCTATAGTTGTATTTATAAGTCACTACAAATAAAATATATGTTTTGCGTACTACCATCTCGTTAATTAGCTGGCATGAAATATACAAAATCATTCTTTAAATAATTGAGAGTAAAGATTTTCTTAAAAAAAGTCAAGGAATTAATTAACTCTTTTATGTTACGAAATTACAACCTCATGTTCAAAGTGCACCATTTAATTGCTTTTTGAGTTTGTGTTCTTGCTTACGACCATTACAAAGAATGTGTTGTACATGAAGCTACATTTTTTTGTTTTGCAGTTTATTCTTTATAACCATATAAAGATTTTCATCATTAATACTTGAAAAAATTTACATGCTCATAAAAAATTAAAAAAGGGGATCCCTTTAGTGGAATCCCCAAATCTTTCTGTACACCATCACAGAAATTTGTGATGCAAATAGGGGGCTGGAGTAACAGTAACTATATTACATTTTATAACCAACCTGCACTGCTACAAGGTTTCGTGTACGGTTCAATTTTTCTGAACCTAATTCACCTTCAAGGAAATATGTATAGGAATACGTCAATGCTACATTGATGTTTTCATTAATGCTATATGCACCACCTATGCCAAATCCTAACTCATCAAGTGCTGGATTAACATCTGTCCCGGTTGGTGATACTATTTTATCGTTTGAACCTTTATCAGCATACATTATACCAACGCTGAATCGTAATTCTTTGCTTAAAAACTGGGTTAACGCAAGCATATACACTATATCATTATCAACTTCATCCTCTGCACCTTCCCAATCCGCTTGTTTATTAAACATATAGTTTATCTGCAATGCAATGACTGTACCCATCACCGGCATACCAGCTGCAGTTAAAGTAGCCATTGCAGGGAGGTCTTCTCGTACTTTTTCACCATCTTCAGCTTCTAATGTACTTAACATGCCTGCTTGGACCAATGCATTACCAAAAACAGCCCCACTTCCAGATACAGTTGCATTGACATTTTCCTCATATTCTCTTTTAACAGCAGTTGAATATGTTATCCCTATAAGATACCCATGAGCTGGTACAATATTTAATCCTATTAACCCACCGTATCCATTTGCTTTTTCTTCATTAATGATATTGGCTGAGTATGTACCAACAGCTCCTGTGGCAGATGCATCAATATCAACTTTAGTTTTTGATATAACATATCTAATACCTAAAGCTAATGAAAACATATCATTAATCTTGTAAGAACCACCCAATGTTGCATTATATGTATAAGATTCTGCGTCAACTTTGCTATTTGAACTTGTTGCAACAGTTGGAGCCCCTGCATTCGTAGACGTTAATAAATATATTCCTGCAGCTAATGAATTAGTATAAGGTGTTCCATCATCCCACTTTAATGATGTAAAAGGTGCACCATCAAGTACATTAACATACAAAAAGCCTGCAAACTCAGCCTGTTTATATAAAAATGAAACTGATGGCAACACAAATGCAGTAGTTTCCCCTTTTAATGTAGTACCACCTGCCTTGGCTTCAATACCTTCAAAAGCTGTGATATTACTCACATTGATATAAATCCCATCCTTAAGCCATACTGTGCTGGCAGGATCATACATTGCTGTTTCATCACCGGTATTATCGTTCATTCCCCCTATGTGTTTTGCAGTAAAGTGGCTTGATTGTGCAATACCATTAGCATACACTACTGTGCCCATGCATGCAAAAGCAAGTACTGCCATTAAAACTAAAAATTTTTTCATCTGCGATCCTCCTTTTAAAAATTTATTTTAACCGCCTGAGCGGTGTATAGCCATAGATTTTTAAACAATTCACAAAAAATATATACTTATAATGTATACTACAATAGATACTTATTTGTTTAAATAAATAAATGTATAACCATTAATATTATTAATGTTCATTCATTAATTTTGTCAATCTTTTTTTTACTTTTTTTATTTTATTATCACTTTTTATTCAAAAATAATTGCATAAAATTAATTTATAATAGATGAATAACACACCGCCATCACTATAGGTTCTTGTGTATTTTATCCAATATCAATATTTAAATATTGAGAAGATGTCGAGGGCCACGAAAATTCCCCACTTTTTAGGCTTCAGGGCCATTAGTATTCCCCAGTTTTACAGCAATTAGGGCCATTTATATTCCCCATTTTACTGGGACTTTAGGGCCATTTATATTCCCCAAAAACTCTTCACATCACAAGTATAAAATCAATAATGGCACCTATATTTTTAAAAAATAAGGAGCCAAAAAATGGGGTACAAGGTGATAACAAAAGAGAAGATATATGAAGTTTTTCGACGCTGGCACAGCGGGCAGACGATAAACCATATCAGTCAGGCAGAGGGTTTAGACAGGAAGACAATTCGAGATTATCTGCAGCATTTTAAAAATTATGGTTATACTCAACAAGAGCCTCTTCCAAACAGACACGAGCTCTATGCATTCATACAAACAATACTGCCACATCGAGAGAGGAGGAAAACACAGTCGGAAAAACTTGAGTCATATATTCATGAGATCAAGGCGCTGATTCTCGATACCAAAGAGCCAGTACTTCCAAAGACTGCCTATGAGATCATAGTTGAACGGTATACTCTTGATATCAGTTATACGACATTTAAAAGATTTATACGGGACAATAAGATAAAAAGAAAACCAAAGGAATCATCTTTAAATATAGAACTTCCTCCTGGCAGAGAAATACAGATAGATTATGGGAAGGTTGGCCTTCTGTATGATACAGTGACAGGGAAGAATAAGGTGATATATGCGTACTGTGGCATACTGAGTTATAGCCGACTTCCCTATATTGAATTTACTTTTACTCAGAACCAACAGTCTTTTATTCAAAGTACGGTAAACATGTTTGAGTTCTATGGAGGCACTCCTGATTTTATTTCCATAGATAATCTCAAATCTGGTGTTATAAAACCAGACCTGTATGACCCCACATTAAATCACGCATTCAGTGAGATGGCGGAACACTATGATGTATTCATAGATCCATGCAGAGTTGCCACGCCTACCGATAAAGGCAAAGTAGAGCGGATGGTTTCACCAGCAAGAGAATTATTTCGAAAACTTAAAAAGCTTAATCCTTCTGCAAATATTCACGAACTCAATAAACTGAGCAGACAGTGGTGCAGAGAAGAATATGGGATGAGAGAACATGGTACAACTCATCAGCTTCCGATGGTGGTTTTTGAAGACTATGAGAGAGGAGCACTGAAGCCGTTGCCTTCTGAAAGGTTTACTATCCCGGTGTGGAAGAAGGCAACAGTGCATCCTGATCAGTTTTTCAGCTATGACAAAAAAATATATTCATTACCACCGGAATATGCAGGAAAAGAGGTCTGGATACGCCAAACAGGGCCTGTTTTGCAGGTATTTCATAAACACATACTGATTCGTGAATATATAATCACCAACCAGTTTAGAAATTTTAAGCCAGAGGATTTTCCTGAAACAGTACGAGAGATAATGGATGGAAGTTACCCCAAATATCTCATGAAACAGGCTGCACAGTATGGTGAAATCCCGGAACGTTTTATCGAATCAGTATTAAAACCCCATGCCTATCTTAACGCCAGAAGAGCACAGGGCATGTTGCGCATAATGGAACAATACCACACAAAACCATTCTTTTTGGATGTATGCCACAAGGCAATTGCCCGGAGAGTAAAAATCCCAAAAACATTTAAACAGATGCTCAACCATGAAGATGATCAATTCACGGTGGATTCAATTATACCAATGTCCGATGAAGGGTCTTCCATGGTTCGAGATATACAAGACATTATTCACTAAGGAGAACTACAATGGAACAGATGCATCAACTCAATGAAAAGCTGAAAAAGCTCAGGATTCCAGGCATGATGAATAACCTGGAGTTGCGGGCAAAGGAAGCCAGGGATAACAACCTTGGTTTTATTGAATTTTTTTCGTTGTTAGTACAGGATGAATTGCTCAGCAGGGAATCGAATAATTTCGAGAAGAGGATAAAGGCTGCTGGCTTTGGTATTCAAAAAACCTTTGAAGGTTATGATTACAATTTCAACAGCGATATCTTCCCCCCAAAGATGGTTAGAGACCTTGCCACCTGTAGATTCATTGAAAACAAACAAAATCTTGTAACAGCCGGTCCTCCAGGTATTGGCAAGACTCATATCATTAAGGCTCTTGGTCATGAAATGTGCAGAAGAGGATATGATGTGCTCTTCAAGAAGACCAATGATCTTGTTCATAAATTGAATGATTATTCCGCCAAAGCGGATAGACTCTTAAAAAAATGTATCACTGTTGACGTTCTGATACTTGATGATTTTGCGTTCAGGAAGATGGACCAAAAAGAATCAGAAGTATTATATACCCTAGTAGATGAGCGTCTTGGTAGATCGCCTATACTGATTACATCAAACAGACCTCCTCAAGATTGGTATGGCTGCTTTCCTGACCCTGTCATTGGTGGTGCTATACTGGACAGGCTGGTTTCTGGTGCTATTAAGATCATTGTTAACAGAGGCGATACATATCGCAAAAAGAATGGCATTTCCATGAATAATATTGTTGACGGGAAAAATGAAAACTAAGATTTTCAGGATAGTGGTCTAAGCGTTTTTGGGGGTGGGGAATATACGTGGCCCTGCACTGGGGAATATGATGGCCCTCGACAGAGAAGAAAAGAGTGTTTTAAAAAGCAATAGTTCCCAAGCACATTTTTTTATGTAAAGATTATGAATTATATACCCCTACAGTCTTTTATGATATGGATTTATAAAAAAATGTTTTTCTTTAATAAAACTAATCTGCTTTTACCTGTTTTTATATATGTTGTATTAAGCATCACTAAACCTAAAATTTTATGAAAAATGTTATTATGGTAAATTTACTCAAAAAAAATTTTGAAGGTTTATTTTTTTACTTGCCTTTTTAGTATTTTAGTATATATTTAATTTACTGGATTACATTATTTATCCTTAATATAACCAGGAGGATTACAATGAAAACTAACACATATTGCATAGATACCAACTGTTCATACTGGCGAAATGTTGAAGATCTTTATTCGGAATTAGTTGCAAAGAACGAAAATTTAAAGAATAAGATCTTCAGTTTCAGAAGTTTTATAGCAGCAGAATAAACGCATAAAAGCAACCCATAAGAACCTCCGATGTAAAAAATGAAAAGAGCTGGTCATAAACCAGCTTTTTTCATTTAATTATGTACCATACAAAACTTACAGTCTATGCTATTGCCTTTACATTTTCCTTTTCAATCTTGTCTATGAGTTCGGTATAATATTCATTGGTAAAGAATTTGTACATGCTGATACGGGAGTCTTCAAATGATTGCAATATCTGTTTATACTGGCTAACATGGCCTTCCTCACCAATACATATACCGTGCCTTTTACCATATCCGCACTTTACACATATAGGATTCTTCAACGCTTTATAGCATCCATTATGTTCATATCCATAATGATGGCAAACGGGCATAATTCATAGCGCAAACCCGAACAATCTAACTTGAAAATATTGTGTTTAATCTTTTCCCATACCTTTGCAGCTTCTTCATTGTTCCAGGATTTTATTTCCTGCTCGTCGCCTTCATTAAAATACCAATTACCCGGCACATTTAACTCTTTTTCCATACGATTGGCTTTAGACTTCATAAAATCAATGATTGCTTGCTGGAAATTGAGTGGTTTTTGTTTCATAACAATATCCCTTTTAATGAATTCTGCAAATTATATATCCCACCCTTTTATATATATTGAACACATTTATACATTCAAACCCATAATGATAAAATGCCCCAAAAAGAATATATTAATTTGCAGTACCTACTTCTATTTAATAAAGTATAACCATTCGGTATTTTTTCAAGGTTTTTTTTATAAAATGTAAAATATTTTTAGGGTCAAAGCTTTAATATACTATCCTCATTCTCATTACTGATCATTGTAACAACCTGCTCTATAGCTGCATTAACCACATCACTTATAGTATCACCTATTTCTATATTTTCAGGCTGTATGCCAATAAACATGATATTTGCAGTTATTTCCAGTAGATGTTGTATAACGGCTGATAACGGCATGTTGTGCGTGGTTACTATACCGCTGTGAATTTTGTCAATGGGGATAGTACGTATAGATCCCGGGGTCAGAGCCATATTGCAGGAGTCCACAATAATGATCTTCTCTGGTTTATGTCTACGTATAACATTAATGTAATTTTCGGGCATAAACTCTGCATCTATTGCTTCAAGCCCTAATAGTTTTAGCTTGCGGGCAACGACACTTCCTGCAGCATCGTCACTTCGCAGATGGTTTCCAATTCCCAGTATGAGTTTTTTACACTGTATAGCCATTGCACAGAAACTATCGCCCCTACATATTTTTTTACCGATAACTATCGCTCTGTACTACAACAATATTTTACTTGCATTTACAAGACCATGCAAGTTTTATTTTCATATGCGATAGTTACCGGAGATATACCCATGATACCAAAAGGCTTAATTGAAAAATTGTTTCAGGCAGCAAGCATTCAGCGATGGAATGACCACGTGCGCCCCACCGAATTTACCGAAATTGACAAACAGGCACACAAGATGATCATTGCCTATACAATAGCAAAATTTCAGGAAGAAGAAAATCCCGGATGCGTAAACTGGATACACCTCATTGAAGGTGGGATTGTTGAACTTTTGCACCGGGTGATAGTAACTGACATTAAACCGCCCATTTTTCATAAGATAATGAAAGAAAAAGGCAAAGAACTCAACGAATGGGTTTTTGCACAACTTGACGATGATATTAGCCCTGTGAAAGGAAATTTTAAAGAAACATTTTTACGGTATTTTCAGGATACACAATTTGCACCATTTGAAAAAAAAATATTACATGCAGCGCATTACTTAGCTACTAACTGGGAATTTCAGATCATTTACCAGAGTAATAAATTTTTATACGACATAGAAAAAACAAAAAATGAGATAGAAAGTCAGATTGAATATCATATTGATTTAACTGGCGTACAGAAGATACTTTTGCACCGCAATATTGCCGGGTTTATAAATTTATGCGGACAGTTGCGGTTTCAGCAGCGATGGGCACAAACGCCGCGAATACCAAAAACATCAGTTCTTGGGCACATGCTCATAGTTGCACTGCTTTCATACTTTTGCTCCCGGGAATTGGGTGCGTGCGCAAAACGCATATATAATAATTTTTTTGCTTCACTTTTTCACGACCTGCCAGAAGTGCTTACCCGTGATATTGTTTCACCGGTTAAACGTTCGGTAAAAGGTCTTGAAGAACTCATCAAAGAATACGAAATCATTGAAGCCAATAATCGTATTTTCCCACTCATACCTGAAAAGTGGCATTCCGAAATGCGCTATTATATTTTTGATGAATTTGAAAATAAGGTATGGCACAATGATTCTGTAATAATGGGAATATCCCCTGAAGAATTGAATACGCAGTATAATGATGACAGGTTCAATCCCCTGGATGGGCAGATTCTCAAAGCCTGTGATGATTTTGCTGCCTTTCTTGAAGCTTCATTTTCCATAAAATATGGTATAAAACCCGAGGCGCTTGAATCAGCAAAACGAAATATCTACCACAAGTACAGACAAAAGCACCTGACCATTGGCGATATGGATTTTATTATGCTATTTGATTATTTTAATTAATTGTTACAGTAATCTTTACGGGTTGAGGCTGTTTACATTTTTTTGTAACAAATTTCATAGCGGTCACACTGATGATGTTGCCACACATAATACCATCATTGTATCAAAATGACTTCAGTATCTGATATACTGTTTAAAATCTTGTCCAGAAATTTTTTTGTGCATCTTCTAAAAGGTTTTACCGTATAGAACGTATGAAAAGAAAATTTAAAAACATATTCTTCAATTTCCGTGACACTATTGGCGCATTGCTGGTTGCTATCAAACATCCAGAAGTATCCCTATGGTCAAAAATCATCATTGTACTGGCAATAGCATATGCTCTGTCCCCGGTTGATATTATTCCCGATTTTATCCCCTTTGTAGGATATTTAGATGATGCAGTAATTCTGCCTTTTTTATTTTTTATAGCAATACAATCTATTCCACAACCAGTGTATGAAGAATGTAAGTTGCAGGCGCATTCAGCATTTAAAAAGTCACTGGGATTTATATTGCTGGGAATAGTGCTTGTTTTTCTTTTATGGGCATGCATAGGTTTTTTTATGTATGCGATAGTTGTCGGAATTATCAGGCTTTGCAAACTATGATTGCTATTATCAATCCTGACACACCTCAGGCTGTTATAACGGGATTACTAAGTAATGGATTTTCACCGGTGACAATTCCACTATGCCCGTACGTTGAACGGCCTATTGCAGGACATCCCGATATCCAGCTGTGTATCATAGGCAAGAATATCATTTATGAGCCGCGCATAGAAATGACTTTTTTACAGGTACTATCGCACTTACCATATACGTTAATATCGGGTAAAAGCTACCTGCAGGCAAACTACCCTTATGACTGTGCATATAACTGCGCATATACAGGAAGTATTGCTTTTCATAATTCAAAAGTAACCGATAGTTCCATAAAAGAGATTCTAACCCAATGCTCTGACCCCCTCATTCACGTAAATCAGGGATACACCAAATGCTCAACCTGTATTGTTGACTCAAATGCTATTATTACCTCCGATATTTCTATTCACACTGCTACCGTAAAAAATGGCATTGATTCACTGCTCATACAACCAGGATATATTGAACTTCCTGGCTACCGATACGGTTTTATTGGTGGTGCAAGTGGTACGTGCTCTGACACCATTTACTTCACAGGGCATTTAAACCATCATCCTAATTGCATTGAAATAGTGAATTTCATTGCAAAACACAATAAAAATATTGCCTTTTTATCAGATCTCCCCGCAATTGACATTGGCTCTATCTTTTTTATTGACACGTAAGCATACCATACTCTTGTATTTATTTAGAGCATATCCCAATACTATATGCACATCGATAGGGGAAGATTTTTTATATTAATTGTATACAGTTACCGTGAGCATCTAAAAGACCACTACTATGAATATCCCGGATATGACAACGTGCATAAAGCTATTGCAACAGTATGACGTGTTGCCCAATGTGCTGGAACATTCATTGCAGGTACATAAAGTTGCCTGTGCCATCGTTGATCATCTCAATGGTAGTGTTGCTATCAACCGCGATTTAGTATGCGCTGCAGCACTGCTTCATGACATCACTAAATCCCGTGCATTGAAAACCGGTGAAAAGCATGACATTACGGGTAAAGAACTTTTAGAGTCATTGGGCTATCCTGAGATAGCCGATATTGTAGGGCAGCATGTATTTTTACGCGACGCTTCACCCACTTCACCACTCAATGAAGCAGATATTGTGTATTACGCAGACAAACGCGTTATGCACCATGAGATTGTTACCATTGACAAGCGCATAGATGACCTTATCAAACGCTATGGCACAACACCAGAACGCTGTAACAAAATTCTTGAAAACAAAGATATTATACTAACCATTGAAAATAAATTAAAACGACACCTAATAAAACCTCTGGAAGAGATTATAGCATCATTACAGCATGAATAAACTATACTGCATTCTTGATTGCTATGTGGACGAACCGGCATGTTTTGGTGTACCGCCGTTTGTTTCGCCCTACCCGCGCTATGTGTATGGTGCACTTATTGATGCCGGCATATACGATGATGAAATTGTGTATCTTACTATTGATTCACTGCGCACGGCCGAATACAGATTACCACACAATTTTGATTATGTTTTTTTAATTGGCGGGGCGATAGTTCCTGGTAAATACCTTGGCTTTAAAATAGGAACTGTTTCTGAAATAACAAAAATTATTGCCATAAACAATAGGCAAAAATTTGCCATTGGTGGTATGATAGCTCATTTAGTTAAAGACTTCCCCAATACAACACTGGTAACTGGTGATATTGAACAGTTTGCGTATACAGTTGCCACAGGCAATAGTCCTGTTACCGATAACTATCGCACCTATACAAACCTTGCACGCTGGGCGATTTACGGCAGTAAGCTGGTCAAGCTTCATCCACAATTCCCCAACCTCATCTGTGAGATAGAAACGTACAGAGGATGCCCACGCCGCAATCACTGCTCATTTTGTGCTGAAGGGTTACTGCAATCTGTTGATTTCAGAGATGAAGAAGACATCTTACATGAAATAGATGCACTTATTGCTCAAGGGATTTTTAGATTCAGAATTGGCAGGCAGGCTGATATTATTGCATATAAATCATACCTTAAAGACTTTGTTCACGGTTTCCCGCGGCCAAATCCTGCTGCAGTTATTAACCTTTTTACTGAATTGCAAAAGCGCACAAATGAAGGGCATATCAGTATGCTTACCATTGACAACGCTAATCCAGGTACCATCTTTTATTTTCCAAAAGAATCGCAGGCCATTATTGATTGCATTGCTCATACAGTAACACCGGGCGATACAATGCCATTAGGCGTTGAATCATTTGATCCTGCAGTCCTTCAAAAGAATAACCTTAAATTGCACAAAGACCAGGTTATACAGGTTGTTCAATTAATAAACGATGTAGGTGGTAAAACTGTTAATGGTATACACAGGCTTTTGCCAGGCATCAATCTTATTCATGGGCTTATTGGTGAAACTGCTGATACATTTAAAATCAACTATGAGTCGCTTATGGAAATCCTTAATAAAGGACTGCTTTTAAAAAGGATTAATATACGCAGTTTGTTTCCTTTTCCGGGAACTATCGCCGCACAAAAACAAACACATAATACAATGATTGAAAATCGTTACCGTTTTTACCGTGAAAAAATTCGAAGCGAAATTGACCATACCATGATTACACGGCTATTCCCCATTGGTACTGTCTTGTATCATATGCATGTGATGTCATGTGTGCATGGATACTCGTACGCAAAAGAAATTAGAAGTTATGCAATCACTGCAAAAATTCCTGTAGTATTACCGCTTTTTAATTTTGTTGATTGCATCGTTGTTGGCCATCAGGAACGATCACTTCTGTGCCTTCCATATCCAATACAGATGAACACATTGCCACAAAAAGCTTTAGAAGCTATACCAGGCATTGGGAAGAAAGGTGCAACAACAATTATTGTACATCGCCCCTTTGCAAGCATAAATGATGTAAAGCCGTATTTAGAACACGTTCCTGAAATTATTGTGCAGGCAATTGCGAAAGGATTTTAATATCGTTTGCGTTCCTTGTCATGATTAAGTTTGTTCATGACATACACAGCGGCATATCCACCTATAAACGCTGCAATAATATTCACACCGGTATCATACACCAGGAATCGCAGTATTTTTATTGTTATATCAAGTAATAGCTTATCAAGAATGAATCCGCCTATCAATGCACCAATGACACCTATGACCATACCGCCTATAAATCCACCAAACAGATCACGGCGTTTCAAACTGTAAAATATCCACGACACCAGCGCACCCATGGCTATATAAATAGCAATGGCAAGTAGTTTCATTAAAAAGCTTAATACAACATCCATGGTTGCTTACTCCTCCTCAATAAAAAATAGTTCACCTTTGCCTTTGCGGACAATCTTTATATCTCCACCAGAAAAGTCAACAACAGTTGATGGATCAGTTGCCTTTGGCCCACAACTTAATATCATATCTACCGCATTGCGATATTCTTTGTCTAAATCAACTGGATCAATGACATAATCACCTTCTTTGGTGCTGACACTAGCTGTCATTATTGGATGGCCTAACGCCTGCACCAGTTCAAGCGCAATATTATTATCTGGAATTCTTACCCCTATTGTCTTTTGGTTGGTTATGGCAATCTTTGGTACTAACTTTGAAGCCTGAAAAATAAACGTATAGGGTCCTGGAAAAGCTTTTTTCATAATTTTAAAAGCTTGATCTGAAACATTGCGTACATACTGAGAAATCTCTGAAATGTCTGAAAATATAAAACTGAGCGGTTTATTTTTGGGGATTCGCTTTATATGATATAACCGTTCAATTGCTCGTTTATCGTTGATATCACACCCATAGGCATACACAGTATCAGTAGGGAAAATGATAATACCCCCTTCCTCAAGAATCTCTTTTGCTTTCTTGATAAAGCGCTTCTGGGGATTATTTTCATTAATGAGTACTATCATAGTTATTATTATACATTAATTAACGGATATTTTCTTTATTTAATTTAGAGTATTGATTGTGGGAAGCATATAAAATATAAGGCTTTTGCAGGAGTGCCTGCTGCAAAAGCCTTCAACCCGGTAAATGTGCGAATAGGAGTGTCTTGTAATTATCAACCATTATAATCATCGGAATTTTTTTTAAAACTTAAAGAATTTTTATGAAAATAATTGCATAGTATTAACGAAAGACTTCAGGTGTCTTAATTATATGTTTCTATAAAACCTTATACAGGAACCTTCATTCACTGAATAACTATTTTTTTTATACAACAAAACCAATAAGAACATAATTTATGATTTTGCGACAGTAATAATTCCTTAAAAAATTTCATAATGAATATAGGGGGTGTCCCAAAACAATCCGTGGAGTTCTCAATGACGCTGGTGCAAAGTCATTGCGAGCGTAGCGCTTGCACTGAGTGCTTCGACGAGCTCAGCAACCACTTGTCGAAGTGAAGCAATCTAAATACCACAGAAGACAAGATTGCTTCGTCACTTCGTTCCTCGCAATGACAGTATGGCAAAAGTCATTGCAGAAGATGTCTTTTGAGACAACCTCTATATTATATTTTGTTCAAATTTTAACATTTAAGAATAATTGGTGATTTTGCAATATACTTTATATTCACAAATTAATAGTGATTAAAAAAATACTTTTTAAATTATTATATTTGTATTATATTATTGTATATGTACAATATTTTAATATTAAATATGCATGATATCATAAAACCATGTCGCCTATAGATTTAAAAATAAAAAGCAGGGATATTGATACTCTTATATCTGTTATTAAGGACAATAATCCTGAAATACATATTGAAAACATCAGAAAAGCATACGAAATAGCCAACGAAGCTCATAAAGATCAACAACGTTTATCTGGCGAACCATATATTGTGCATCCCATGGAAGTGGCCATAATACTTGCCAATCTTAAAATGGATGAAACCACTATTATTGCAGCATTACTTCATGATGTTGTAGAAGATACTCCAATCAACTTAGATAAAGTCAAAGAACTGTTTGGCGAAGAGGTGGCAACACTTGTTGATGGTGTAACAAAAATATCTTCATTAAAAAAACATACAAAACAAAAGGAACAGGCTGAAACACTGCGTAAGATGCTACTAGCAACTATTCAGGATGCCCGTGTCATTATTATTAAATTAGCCGACAAACTGCACAACATGCGCACTATTATGTTCCAGCCTGAATATAAACAAAAATATATTGCGCAGGAAGTACTGGATATCTATGCACCCTTAGCGGGGCGCCTGGGTATGTCTAAAATTCGTAGTGAACTGGAAGATCTGGCATTCAGAGTATTATATCCTGATGACTATAATGCTATTGTAGAGCATATAAAATCACGAAGAAGTGAACTGGAAGCATTCATTGATTCAATACGTAATGTGTTGCAACAACGATTAAAAGAACTCAATATTGAAGCTCAGATTCAGGGCAGGATTAAACATCACTATTCAATCTTTAAAAAGCTTCAACACGGAAGAACATTTGACGATATCTTTGATCTCAGGGCTATCAGAATTATTACCAATGAAGTAAAAGATTGCTATGGCATTTTAGGGATTGTTCATACGATATGGACTCCCATTCCTTCGCGGTTTAAGGATTATATTGCTGTACCAAAGTCAAACATGTACCAATCATTACATACAACAGTAATTGGGCCAGATGGTCATCCCTTAGAAATCCAGATTAGAACATGGGATATGCATGCCACTGCAGAAATGGGGATTGCTGCTCACTGGTTGTATAAAGAAGGCATTAAATCATTCAAGCCCAAATATAAAAATATTACAATTCTTAATAACATTCATGAATGGCAGAATGAAATCAATGACACCCGTGAATTTATAAAAGAACTCAAGATGGACCTATATGAAGACGAAATTTTTGTCTTCACTCCTAAAGGCAAAATTATAAAATTAGCCAAGGGCTCTACTCCTGTAGATTTTGCATATCTTATCCATACTGAAATTGGGAATCACTGTACTGGTGCAAAAGTCAATAATCAGCTTGTTCCTCTTAAAACTGAGCTGAAAAGCGGAGATATTGTTGAGATATTAACCAGCAAAAAAGGACACCCATCACCTGCATGGCTTAAATTTGTCAAATCATCAAATGCCCGATACAAAATACGAAACTGGTTACGAAAGAACTTAGAACCTGAAGACGAACATGCTGAAAAAGAGGAAAAGGAAAAAGAAAAGAAAGAAAAAATTGCCAGCGTCAGCATACCCGAAAAAGAACTTGTAAAACTTAAAAGCTATACCAACAAAAAGAAGGTTGGTATAACCATAGATGGCACCAATAATGTCATGATACGCCTTTCACAATGCTGCCAGCCAATTCCCGGTGATGATGTTGTGGGATTTATTACCAGAGGTAGAGGAATTACCGTTCACAAAAGAAATTGCCCGGCATTACAACGGTTGCAAAATGAAAGCGAACGCTTTGTAGATATACAATGGGAGCAGTCAGAAAGCACCTATCCCGTCAAGATTGCTGTTGAAGCAATGGATAGGACTAATTTATTGAAGGATGTTGCCGACGAAATATCTTTAACAAAAACTAACATTATCAAAGCGGAAGCTACCGTAGTTGCAAAAGATCAGGCATTGCTTAAATTTGTTCTTGAAGTAAAAAGCTTACATCATCTTAATGATATTATGAAACGCTTGAAACAGATAAAAAATGTAACAAGAGTATACAAGCTTAATGAAAAAGTAATTCTTAAATAAAAAATATGAATATTATACTTGGCTCTTCATCACCACGAAGGAAATATCTGCTTCAAAGCTTGTTTAATACCATAACTATCATTCATCCTGATGTTGAAGAAATACCACTTTCTTATGAAAAACCCCTGGATTTTGTTCAACGCGCATCCAGTGATAAGCTCAATACCATACGCACAAAGATATTCACCAACCCTTCCCTCGTCATAACCTGCGACACAATAGTAACTATCGACAATGAAATTTTAGGAAAACCTTCTGACTTTGACCATGCATATTATATGCTATCAAAATTATCAGGAAGAACACATCATGTCATTTCAGCAATAAGCTTGCTGTATAATAATAAAAACGATATTCGCCAGCATAATGATTATGAGATAACACAGGTAACATTTAAAAAACTCAATGAAAGCGATATTACAACATACTTATCTCATATACATTATAAGGACAAAGCCGGTGCATATGCAGCGCAAGAATATGGTACCATGATCATAGAAAAAACTATTGGATCAATTACCAATGTTATTGGCTTCCCATTACGTTGCTTTTTCAGGATGATAGCTGATATGGATATAATACAAAAACTTTTTCAATAATTTAAAATTTTAAGATTGACATATTAAAAAAACAGATTATTATTTATATTCATTGAATTTTAAAAATTTAAAAAAAAGGTACTATACTATGAAGCAGAGAAAACAATACATCATAAACAAAAAATTTCAGCTTAAGACCACATTTTCTGTCATTGCTATTGTTTTTGTCATAGTTGCTATAATAATTGCTGCTATAGGCGTCAACGCTGCAGCAAACAATAAGCGTCTTATTCATATCATTCAAATCCAGGATAATATAGTTGAAGCACTTATTGCATATTCACAATCTCCACACGATTCGGACCAGAAATTAGCAATACAGAATATTGCTAATGACCATGTAAACAACATTAACACGATAAAGAAAATCATTGAATTAAACAACATTCTATTAATCATCATTATTGCATTTGTCATCTTGCAGGGAATAATACTCTATTTTGTATTGATCCGCAAAACACACAAGATTGCAGGGCCTATCTATGTTATGTCAAACTATTTTAATGACATTATCAAAGGCAATATACCAAATCCCCGTCCTTTGCGAAAAAATGATGAATTACAGGATTTTTATGAATTATTTGTAAAAATGGTTGATGCTATACGATCACGGCAGGGAGAAAAATAATACAAATTTTACATAAATATTAATAAAAAAAGGGGCGTCCAAAAGGCACCCCTTTTTTATTATACAAATAAACTATTTATTCTACCATTTTTAAAAGATCTTCAACTATATCTGCTATATATTTATCTGTTGTATCTTTACAGTATACCGAATAACTCACTGGCGGTGATATTTTAGTTCGGTAGAGCTTGTAATAGTACGTGGTAAAAATCAGGTCATATTTCCCTTCATTTTTGCCAAAGAAAAACTCGCCAGCAATTGTTGTTGGCGCATCAGGGTCATACATTTTAACCGAATATCCATGTTTAAAACGATATACATCCCTGCCAGTTTTAAGTTTAGCCTTGAGTAATGGCAAAGAATACATTTTATATGAATAATTTACTGTGAAGATATCACCATATAGAATTTCTTTTTTTAACTCATCAATATTTTTATAAAACCCTGTTGTTGGTTTTAAAGGAGTAGTCAGCTTTTTTATTTCAGGAAAATATTCATATACTTCATCAGCCTTTCCATCACCATTTTTGTCTTTTGTAAGGCTAATAAGTTTTTCACTGCCGGTAAAGTCGCCTATTAACACTGATACTGTATTGCCTATACACTGCAAAACAAAATAATTTCTAAAATCTTCAGTAACAGGCATAAACTGCAACCGGTCTGGCGATATATCAGTTTGTATAAATTCATTGCTTTTAAATATTTGCTGGGAATAAAGATATGTGCCATACATGCAGAGGATAAGTACCAGAATAAATAAAACAAAATGTATATTTTTGTGTTTCATAATGATAACCCCACTGTTATGATTTTCATACCCTTTCACTATTTATTGTATTTCAAATAAATGTTGAAGTCAATAACAAAAAAATATTTTATTACTATTTTAAGTGTTTAATTTTATACATAATACATAACCTGTGCTAATATTAGCATATATCATAATTACGGAATCATCTCTATGCGAAGTTCAATGTTTTATATCATCTTCACAGCAATTCTGATAATCTATTGTGCAGCAAATTTTTACGTGCTGCACCGCATACAAAAACTGGTACCCCATCAGTATAAAATTTTGACTGCATCGTTTATAAGCATCCTTGCTCTTTCGTTTCTGGTTGGTAGAATACTTGAACGCTATACCGTTTGTGCAGCCAGTGATTTCCTCATCTGGATTGGGGCACTCTGGTTAGGTGTTTTTATATACTTATTTTTTGGGTTCATTATTGGCGATAGTATCCAGGGAATAGTGCATCTGTTTACAAAATCAGTTAATATTCAAAAGACAGCCTACTACATAGTCATTATTGTAAGTATAGTTATCGTATCTGCAGGATTTATTAATGCCCGAACACCTCACGTAAAGGAAATAACCATACATATTGATAAGCCTTCATCAATAAAGCACCTGAAAATTGCCTATGCCAGTGATATCCACTTAGGATCAATCATAGCAAATTCACGATTGCAGAAACTGGTAAACTACATCAATGCTATACAACCGGATATTATTATCTTTGGGGGTGATATACTGGATGAAGATATTAAGCCCGTTATTGAAAACAATTTAGGTGAGCTTTTAGTCAAGCTTAAAGCCAGATACGGCGTAATTGCGGTACCTGGAAATCATGAATATATTGGGGGGATACAGAATGCTATTAATTACATCAAAGATCATACTATTAAAGTTTTACGGGATGAAGTATATACCATTGGCGATATTCAGATAATAGGGCGTGATGACAGAAGCAAATTTGCATTTACAGGTTTGAAGCGCCTGCCCTTGAAAGAACTCATACAAAAGGTTGATACATCTAAACCGGTGATAGTCATTGATCATCAGCCATTTGCAATTTCAAAAACTGCATCATACCCTGTTGACCTTCTTCTGTCTGGCCACTCACATCATGGTCAATTATTCCCATTTAACTATATCACAAAAAAACTTTATGAAATCAGCTGGGGATACACAGTCATACATAATGCTCATGTGTATGTATCAAGTGGATATGGTACATGGGGCCCACCAATACGCACCAACAGCTATCCCGAGATAGTCATATTTAACGTATATTTTAAATAAAAGACTTTATCACCATTGTTGGACTACGTTTATATTATTTTTTTACTAAAATCTCTTGACACAAAGTTGAAACAGGTGTCTACCGTTAGCACATAAAATTTTCTTCATCAGGAGATATACTATGAAGAAGCTTTTAAAAATTGCTTTCTGGATTTTAATATCATTATTATTTGCCCTATCCTTTGCTATAGTCACACAGATTTACAATCCTCAGGAAAAAATTAATGCATTGTGGATAGTTACTGCAGCTGCCACATTCTATATGTTGGCATACCGCTTTTATGGTGCTTTTTTAGCTGCCAAAGTGCTATCACTTGATGAAACTCGTGTTACACCAGCCTATAGATTGAACGATAACACCAACTACTATCCCACAAATAAATGGGTACTGTTTGGACATCACTTTGCTGCAATAGCAGGTGCAGGTCCATTAATTGGTCCGGTACTTGCTGCACAGTTTGGATATCTACCTGGATTTCTTTGGATACTGATAGGCTCAGTAGTTGCCGGTGGCGTACATGACATGGTGATACTTGTTGCATCAATCCGCAAAGATGGTAAATCACTGGCTGAGATTGCTAAAGAGGAAATTGGGCCGGTGACCGGGCTTGCAGCTTTATTTGCAGTATTGTTTATTTTAATAGTTGCTATCGCCGGTCTTGGCCTTGTTGTAGTTAATTCTTTGTACAATAATCCATGGGGCACCTTCATCATAGCAATGACCATCCCTATTGCACTGTTTATGGGTGTATATATGAAATCCATACGCCCCGAAAAAGTTCTTGAAACATCACTTATTGGAATAGTGTTGCTCCTTATAACCGTAATTTATGGCAGGCATATTCTTGGAACAAGCATTGAAGGACTGTTTACATTAAATCAGCATAATTTAGCGATAGCCCTTGCCGTCTATGGCTTTATAGCAAGCGTGTTGCCAGTATGGCTCCTTCTTGCCCCTCGTGATTATTTATCCTCATTTATGAAAATTGGCGTCATACTGCTTCTTGCCATTGGTGTGGTTGCAGTACATCCTGATTTGCATCTTCCCGCGCTTACACAATTTATTCATGGCAATGGACCAATTATACCCGGCAAGCTTTTCCCATTTGTATTTATTACCATAGCCTGCGGTGCAATTTCAGGATTTCACTCACTTATTTCATCCGGAACCACCCCCAAGATGATAGAAAACGAAAAGTATGCACTTCCCATTGGTTACGGTGCCATGCTTACTGAAGGATTTGTATCAATGATGGCACTTATTGCTGCTGCAGTGCTTATTCCTGGTGATTACCTTGCAATCAACACTCACCTTTCATTTGATACACTTGCTCAGATGGGATTCCCGGTAGACAAAATCAATGACCTGTCAAAACTTGTTGGCATTGATTTAGCAGGCCGCCCTGGTGGTGCTGTTTCACTTGCGGTTGGTATGGCGTATATTTTTTCATCTATACCTTTCTTAAGCCATTTGATGGCATACCTGTATCAGTTTGCCATCATGTTTGAAGCACTTTTTATTTTAACCACCATTGATGCGGGTACCCGTGTTGCACGGTATGTGGTTCAGGAATTGGGTGGCTATGTATATAAACCATTTGGTGAATTACGGTCACTTTCAGGTAATATTATTGCAAGTTTGCTTGTTGTTATAGCTTGGGGCTATTTTATTTACACGGGTTCTGTACAAACAATATGGCGAATGTTTGGCACAGCAAATCAGCTTTTAGCCATGTTAGCATTATGCATTGGTACAACCGTCATTATTAAAATGAATAAGGTTAAATACATATGGGTCACACTGGTACCAATGCTTTTTATGCTCAGCACCACATTTACCGCAGGCATAACACTCATAGTTGAATATATTCCTAAAGCACTTTCATCACAACCTGACTCATATAGTTTTATGATTAACATTGTTTTACTAGGGCTGATGATTCTTTTAGCTTTGTTTATCGTATTGGATTCTGTGTATAAATGGTATGGATTTATTACCGGAAAACGCCCCATTGAAAACAGTAAAGGACAGCCATCACAGTATTCAAAAGAATTTCCAAAAATGAGTGATTAAATGATTACATGCCCAAAAAACATGTAACAATACCTTTCTTTATACCACATTCTGGTTGCAGGCATCGATGTGTGTTCTGCAACCAGATCTACACCAGTAACACGCGATCTCTTCCCGATGAAGAATA